>JAIKZC010000538.1 GCA_024682575.1 Lachnospiraceae bacterium
TATTCATCCAGAAATCTCCTATATCATATGATTTCTTTTCTCTGTCATGACTATCCAACAGCTGTATAAATTCCTCTGCATTCTTAAAGGTCTCTGCATAACCCTGCTCCACTATATCCATCATCGAAACCGCCATAGGTATATCCCAGATATAAGTTTCAAGATTAAATCCCATTCCTTCATAAATCGCTGTAGACTCAACTCCCACCTGTATAGACGATCTTGAGAAAAGATCATAAAGAGGTGTTTTGTTATCATCAATTATCTCAATATCTGAATTACAAAGTTCGCTATATCTTTCTTTATAATCAACAGCTTCCCTTGGGTGAAGCTTATAAATTATCTTTAACTCAGGCTTCAGATTTTTTATCTTTACAGCAAGTTCCGAAAATTCTTTTCCGTATTTTCTGCTGGATATGAAGATCACTGTATTCTCATCTTTATTTTTCGCATCCGAGCTGTAAGCTTCCATCATCATATCATGATAGGGAAATCCTGTTGAGATCACATGTCCCTCTGCAACAGGAAGGCATATCCGCCTGCTCCAGAAATCTCCAAATGAAAAGAAATAGTCCGGATGCTGTCTTACAATAAGCCCCTTCGGATATTGCGTTGAAATTGTTCCATGCTGAAGCTCGATCACGGGTATTTTCTTTTTATCCGCAATTTCATTTATGATCTGAACATCAAAGGCTCCGCCAACAACTTCTGTTATCAATTTAGGAGATATTTTATTTATAATTTTTTCATACTTACCTGTCTTGTATCTATAAAGAAAATAAAGTACTGTGGCTCTCCCTGCAAACTGATCCAGATCCGGATGCAGTCCATAGTTTTCATGCAGATCCTTAAAAGGCTCTGCCATTTCCATCTTAACCTTATCAAAAATCTGTCTGTACCTGATTGGATGAAAAAACTTCATTAAATATCTGTATATATAGGCCTTTGTACTTATTTTATCCAAAAAAATCAGGTTTTTACTGTAAATTTTATCTTCACTGTATTTTCCGAGCCCTTTTATCTGAATACTGACCGATCCCGGAAATCTATCTGCTATATAGTCAGTGTATATGCTGACCATTTTTCCATCTATTTCCTGACGTCTTGAATGACATAAAAATAAAATATCAGCTGAAGGAATATTACTCATCGGATTTCCGGAAAAAAGGACTTTTAAGGTCTTAAATTTCTTAAAAATTCCCTCTTTTGACTGTTCCTTCATCTGTTTATAAAATGCAGGTTCAACTTCAGAAGATTCATCCTTAAATGACATAACCATATCTCTGCGCATATAATTCCAATATTGAAATTCACCTATAGATCTGTTATTCAGGAGTTTATGTTTCTCTTCCCATTCGTAAAACTTGTATTTTTTCATAATTCTCCAAAAGCTGATATTTTAATTTTGTATCCAAATATCATTTATTTTCTACGACCTGCTCACCTGCCGGGATAACTATTTTCTTTGCGTGATCACAGTAATTACATGCATCCGCATAATCTATAGTAAGAAATTCTCTTAATTCTCTTCTGAATTCCTTATCAGTTCTCGGCTTTCTTGTATCAAAGCTGTCATGCTCACCATCCATATATCCAAGATCTACGAGTGATGCTGCTCTGGCACAGGTATAAAGTTTACCCTTCAAAAGAGTACGGCAATATCTTGCCGAGAAACATCCGTTATATTCCCTGCTGAGCTGTTCCACACTTTTTCCGCGGTTATCCGTTCCACCCGGATCCACCCAGCTTGTAGCTCGTCCAAGCTCGCAATGTATTCCCTTTGCCTTACAAAGATCAGACAATTCTTTTACTTTTTGAGCCTTCTGACCGTAATCACTTATTACCATCTTAGGATTCTTTGAAGCCGCGATCAGGTTAATAAGATCCTCACTCGGAATTACTGTTCCATTTGTTACAAATGTAAGACAATATATTTTCTCATGATTCTGAAAAGCCTTCACTACTTTTGCAAGCTCCGGATAAACAAAAGGTTCGCCTCCGAGAAGTGTAAGCTTTACACAAAAATCAGTATGTGAAAGCATATTTTCCACATCCGCTATTACTTCATCTGCCGGAACATGGTATGGCTTATCATAGCAATACATCAGGTTATTACAATGAGCGCATTTAAGAGAACAATGCGTAGTAAGCTCACAGACTATATCCGGATATATCAGTGCATCAGGCTTTACAAGCCCCATGAAAAGCTTAAAAAGATCGCCTATTCTCTTCTTTCCCGGAGTGTTATATAAATATTCTCTGATGCAGGGTCTGAAAACCCTTTTCCAATATGATCCCATTTCTTGCCTTTCTTTTATTAATAATTAATTATATCCTCCAGTACACTATTGCCTTCACTTGTCTTTATCTTATCGAAGATAGGACCAAGAACATACTGGCTCTGAATTATTCCGGGAACCAGGGCATTATACTCCATGCAGACGATCCTTCCCTGATCATCTACCGTAAAATCCCATCCGGATATCTTATGATGAGGAAATCTCTCATGTGCCTTGACTGCAAGTCTCTTCATTTCCTCGTATTGCTCTATTTTTCCTCCCGGCTTATGTCCCCATATGTCAGAGTGTACCGTTGCCGTATCAGGGTCAACAACTCTGTCCATAAGGCTGCCATCATCCATTATTCCTACTACTCGTGGATGCTCACCGTCTTTTGATACAGCAAGATCACAGAATTCTCCCGGAGGACCTACTCTTAAAATACCGCCAAGTACAGAAATACTTCCTTTCCAGAACAGCGTAGTTACTCTGACGATATTTACCGATGATGGATTCCATTGTGCAAAAAAGTCATTTTGTTTTAACGGAATCTGTACCACATAATCTTCTTTATAGTATTTTTTAAGAACTTCCTCATAATCTTTCTTTTCCACAAGTCTGACATTCATTGTATGACCATGAAAAAGTGAGCCCTTAAATACCAGTTTTTCGTATTTATTTAAAATTTCGAGAGGATTTCTGCATATTTTATAATCAGGCGTGAGAAACTCTCCATCAACATTTCGCAAAACTGCTTCCGGAAAGTTAATCTCAGGCATCAGAACTTCAAAATAATTCTTATCATTAAAAAGATTTTTTGTGATAAGTGTTCTGCCCATTAAATAATCCATTTTATGAAGTTTCGGGAGCATTATATTCTGATATACGATGTCAGAAACAAATCCCGGAGCTAAGGCTTCTCCCCTGCAATATACATTCTTAAATGCAGTAAACTGGGCATACTCCTCTTCATATAATGCAAACTTCTTTTCTTCTTCTGTCAGTGGAGTCCAATCAGGATGACGTGTCAGAAGTTTTCTATCCCTTCTGCCTATTTTTTTCTTTCTGTCAAAAGGTACCCATTTTTCCTTTATGGCACCGTAAGAACCATTTACAGCATCCACTATATTAAAAGCCATAACTAATTTCACCTCATTTTTCCCTGCATCCATCAGGAAGACCCACGCAGTAGATTTTTAATTCAGCCGAAATATAACGTAAATTCCTATGAATCAAAAAATAACCGTCTGCTTTGCTTTACACAGCAGATTATAGCAGACGGTAATTATATTCAATATAATTATGCTTCCTGAAGCTTATTTACAAGCTCACATATAGCTTCAACTGAATTGAAATTCTCAGCCTCAAGATAATCGGCATCTATTGCTATACTAAAATGATCATTAAGCTCACTTACGATTGAAATTATATCAAAAGAATCAAGTATGCTGTCATCGATAAGCTTTTTTTCTTTTTCAAAATCAACATCCGGTCTTACTTCTTTTAATATTTCCATTACTTCATCCATAAAATATACCTCATCATATCTGTCTTATCAGACAGTTGCTCGAAAATAAAAACATCATAATTATAGCTATATGAGAAAGCTTTGTCAATTATAAGCGATATATAGATCAAACTATATCATTTACGCTTAAAAAGATATAATCTTACGTCTTTATCAAACCACACTTCCTCAAAATCGTCTCCCATTATATCTGTATAAACATCCGGAGTTCCGGTCATGACCTGATAAACATAGACATATTCTGCTGCATCGATCCGATCTTTAATGTCCTGATCTTCATTTGATACTACATGGACATCAGCC
>JAIKZC010000021.1 GCA_024682575.1 Lachnospiraceae bacterium
AAAAATCCACAGTTTCCCGCATAGCAGGCCCGCAATTTTGCTGGGCCTGTTTGCACGATTAATAGTATTTATATAGCCCATAAGAAATCCGCCTTTTAGTGCGCCTTTCTTATACATACACATACCACCACATAGCAAAGAAGCCCACGATTTGGTCATCGCGGGTTTCTTTCATTTTAGTCATGTCTTTCTTCTGTATTACCGTAACATTCACAGAATCTTGCAGATTCAGATTCGATTTCGTGACGGGCATATAAATGTGAGATATCTCCAAAAGAAGAAATTCTGAAAAGTGCCTTTCCTTCCCTGCGTTCTTCGGTTCTTACTGTGGTAACACTGGTTGGTGCCGCACAGGTATGATGCCAGAGCGCGAAGGGAGATACATTCATAAGATGTGAAAGAAGAACGCTTTCAAGTCCAAAATGACAGAAAAAAGCAATAGTGTCATTATTAGGCTCTATGACTTTATAAAAATCACCGTCTCTTTTATAGCCATGCTTTTCTAAAAGCTTATCAAATTCCTCAATAACGGAAATATATTCTTTGTCTACTTCGCCTTCTTTAATGATCTCATCGTTGAGCCATTCATTTTTATCATAAAGCCAGGGTCTTTTGGCAAGATCTTCCGGAAGCCAGTCCCATGGAATCTTTCGTTTATCTGAAACATCGGGTCTATTAATAAGTTTTAAGTTAAATTCTCTGAGCCAGTCACAGATAACTTCCTCTTTATCTAGTTTTTTTAGAGTTAAAGAGGCAGTATCCCTAGCTCTTCCTAATGGAGATACGTATATATTTTTTATATTAAAATGCTCAAGCATATTTGAGAGAAGCTCAGCTTCTTTCCAGCCTTTCTCGGTCAAAGTATCATTGACATAGTCGGGATCTCCGTGTCGGATTATAAGTAATTTCATTAGTTCTTCTCCAATCGCATCTTTTACTATTTTCGCTTAACCTTTTTTATTATAACATTTTGATTTAGCGCTATCAAAAATCTATAGGTTTTTGACTTCGGTTATCGCCTGTTGCGTTGTGCGGCTTATATGTTCCCAACGAGGGACGCTCTCGCTGCAAGTGAAAAATCGCAGCGGTACTAGTTCCGCAAAATACGCGGAACAAGGACCGGCGTTTTTCATGACCCCTCTTTTGGAAACAGATATGCCGAACAACTCACGTTTCCAGCTAACCCGAGGCTGCAAAGCTCATATATACTTAATTTCACAGACCTTTTCTTCAAAATCGTCAATTTTATTTTGCTGAATTTCCACAAAATCGTCAATTTTATTTCGCTGAATTTCCTCGAAATCGTCAATTTTGTTTTGATTAATTGTAGCAGTCAAGAAAAGTGGACTGTAGCAGTTGATAAAAATTAACGATTTTGCAGAAATTCAATGAAAATAAATTGACGATTTTGCGGATGATTGAATATAATAAAATTAACGATTTTGAAGAAAAGGGCTATAAAATTATGTATAAGAGAAAAATATATGATAGATTACTTCAATGGAAAAATACTTCAAATGGAAAAACGGCACTGTTAATAGAAGGTCCCAGACGTGTAGGTAAATCTACTGTTGTTGAAGAATTTGCCAGAAATGAGTACGAAAGCTTTATTCTTGTTGATTTCTACACTGCTTCTCCGGAAACTAAAACATTGTTTGATAACTTGTCGGATTTAAACTATATCTTTTTGCAACTGCAGCTAACTTATCAAGTCAGTCTCAAGGAAAGAAAGTCATGCATTGTTTTTGATGAAGTGCAATTATGCCCAAAGGCGCGTCAGGCAATAAAAGCTTTGGTAAAGGATGGACGTTATGACTATATTGAAACAGGGTCTCTGATTTCTATTAGAAAAAATGTAAAGGATATTTTGATTCCTAGTGAAGAGAAAAAGCTTAATATGTATCCGATGGATTATGAGGAATTTAGATGGGCTTTAGGGGATGAAGTCTCAGTACCAATGCTAAAGCAGTTCTATGAGTCAAAAAAACCGCTGGGGCAAGCTCCGTTTAGAAAAATGCTTCGTGATTTCAGATTATATATGCTTGTCGGTGGCATGCCACAAGCTGTCGAAAGCTATATTTCAACAAATGACTTTAGAAAAGTAGATGATGTTAAAAGAGATATTTTAAGTCTTTATGAAGATGATTTTCGTAAAATTGATCCAACCGGCAAGATATCTGCACTTTTTGATGCAATTCCGGCGCAGCTTATGGGAAATGCTTCCAGATACAGGGTGTCGAGTGTTCTGAATGGAAGCAGAGCTGAAAATATATTAGAACAGATATCAGAGCTTAAGGATTCCGGAGCTGTTTTAGTGGCATATCATGCTAATGATCCGGGACCTGGTCTGGCTCAAAATAAGGATTTAACAAGATTTAAATTGTTTACCGCAGATACAGGTTTGTTTGTTACACTTGTTTTTAAGGACAAGAGTTTTACAGAAAATGATATATATTCCAGGCTTTTGAATGGTAAGTTACAGGCTAATTTAGGCTATATTTATGAGAACGTAGTTGCTCAGACTTTAGCAACTAATGGGCATGAATTATACTATCATACATTTTTGAATGAAAGATCACGACATAATTATGAAGTTGATTTTCTGCTAGCTGAAAAAAATAAGATATCTGCAATAGAAGTTAAGAGCTCAGGTTATAAAAGCCATTCTTCTATAGATGCTTTTTCAGTAAAATTTTCATCACGAATAATGCGTAAAATATTGTTGTATACGAAAGATTATCAAAGAGATGAATCTCTAGATTGTATTCCGATCATGTGGACACAGTTTATTTAAGGAGCTTATAGAATTCTGCAGATGTTACAGCA
>JAIKZC010000031.1 GCA_024682575.1 Lachnospiraceae bacterium
GATCAAAGATATTGATTCATACTTTGACCAGATGATCGAGGCAAAGGAATCCTACAAAGATATGACAGATATGGAAATTCTGCTTTCGGATTATAAGGAATATGATATGGATGGCACAATGATAGCTGTGGCAAGTGTTGAGGCAAGAGGGGAAGAAAGAAGAGCAGATATGGCAAAGAGAATGCTGAAAGAAGCAGAAACTGCTCTTAAAGAAAAGTCTCTGGAGCATATTTATATAATGCTGAATGATGGAGATAATAAAATTACAGAGCTGCTTTATTGCGGGGAGGGAGCAGATATAGTTTCAGAAGAAGCATTTACAATGGATAAGGATGGAAATATAATTATCGATCACATTGCATCCAGAAAGAAAGATATTGTTCCGCCTCTTACAGATGCATATAAGGCATTGAATGGTTCATGGAAGGTAAAAAAAGCTGCCTGAAAAATACTATAATCTATAATAAGAAACGTCCCACTGGATCAAAAAGCTCCATGGGACGTTTTTTATTTATTACTAATTATTTATTGAACCAGAATCCGTTGTAATCAAATTTGAAGCAGCGATAGATAAACTTGCTCATAAGATTCATAGAATAACCCTTGATAAGTTTTCCTGTGCTGTCATATTCAGCAAAAATACCGGCTACACCGGAATCGGTAACAACGTTTCCATTTGAAAGAGTCTGTGCACTGGAAACGATGTTTGAAGTCGGTACAGGGAAAGATGCTGCAAGTTCAAAGGTTCCCTTGTTTTCATCAATTTTGTACTCGTAGAAATAGCTGGGCTCAACAAGCTGTATAACCTTGAGGTTCTTCATACCAAGGCTTGTCCAGTCGAAGTCAGGCTGTGAAGTAGAGAGACCCATATTGTTGTTGTACATTGAGATATAGTAAACACCATCTTCATCGGTAGGAATATAGCTCAGATTGTGCTGACCGCCCTGTAATTCAAAATCACCGACCTGTTCAAGAAGATATTTGTCCATTCCGGAAGGTGACCAGAAATCTTTGCTTCCAATGATATAACCGATCGAAGGTGTACCCTCTATGTCATTGATCTTAAGAATAGAAGAGGTCTCACGGGAACTTAAGAATGCATCACCGTTATTAAATACGATGGAGTTTATGTGCATCCAGTCCATACCTTTACCATTGGAGCCGATCGCAGTATCGGTATTGTCTACACAGGTAACTTCATAGTCATGGAAAAGATCACTCAGATCAAGTGCGCCTGTGGTCTCGCCTGTTTTTGTATCAACAAAAAGGATGATATCTTCAACTTCTTTGCCCTGTCCGTCAGATGCAAGGATAAGAAGATTTCCTTTGTCATCAAGACAGAAATCATGATGCTCGGAATAGGAGCCGAGATTGTAAATAGCTTCAACCTGACCGAGACTATTGACTCTTGCAATGTCACTTTCGCTGATAGCGTAGTACATTACGTCCCCGTCGAAAACAAGAGTTCCGGAACAGCCCTTGGATTGGGCAATTTCTCCACGGAGGACACCTTCATTATCATAAAGATAAATATTTGGAATATGATCATCGTCATAGTTTGAAATAACTGTGAAGAGACCTTCTGACTGCTCTTTATCAGATTTTTCAGCTGCAAGTGTCATTTCGTGAGAATCAACATATCCACCCTCGCCGGAAGTAAGGGTAAGATCAGTGGTAGTTTTTAACGTGATCTCCTCAGAACCGTTTTTGGTCGGGGTATAGCCGAAAGTATAGGTCTCGTCACTGCCTTCCATAGAAAGTGTCACGGAATTATTGGCACCCGGAACAAGTCCTACGAGATTGTACTCATGCTCTGTAACAGCCTCAGCATCAAGAGTTCTTGTAAAATCTGCCACGCTTCCGTCAGGGGAAGTAACAGTGTAGGAAATTTTTGCAGGTTCCTCAGTCTCAAAATATACATAGATAGAAGAACTATTTGTGCCGAAGGGATTTGCAATAAGAAGCGGATCATCGAAAGTGAAATCATCTCCGGAAGCCTTGTGGTCGGCGATTATCTGATTAATGGAATTTCTGATCCTGGCTGAATTTTCAACATCGTAGATCCTATCGATCTGATAGACATCTCCACCTATCCTGCTCATATTGAATATATCTGAACTTACAGACATGCTGAGGTCTGATGAAGCAACGAGCTGACCATTTGCAGATACTGCAGGAAGAACAGCTTCGCCGCTGGCAAGACCTGTATAATCCATAGCTTCATAGGTCTGCGCTGCTTCTGTGGATGATGCGGAAGCTGCAGTTTCTGTACTTTCTGCTGTAGACTGTGTGGGAGCAACAGCAGAAGAGCATCCGAAAAGTGAAAGACATAATCCGGATGCTGCAAGGGATAAGATTATTTTCTTCATAAACTCTCCTTTATATATTAAAATTTGCACAACGACTTAAAAAGTATAACATAGCTTTTATTGACATTACAAGAAAAGGAAGTGCCGGAGCACTTCCTTTTGATATTAATCTGTACGGGCTTTTACCGGTGCACCGCAATGCGGGCAGCTGGTATGAAGATCATGAACGTAGATACCCTTACAATACTCACAGGTATCCTCAACCGGCTTTTCTTTAGCACTAGCGCATTTGACAGCGCCGACAATCCTGTTCATTTTAATCTTGTTATAAATGATCCAGGCACTTATTGCAAAGAAGAAAAGATTTTCGAATAATAAAACTTCAAATGCATCCGAATCGAATCCGGGTTTCATAATGGTTTCCATTGTAGAACTGAAAGCTTGATCAAAAGCTTCTGCAGTCGTTAATTCATTTGATCTTAAAAAACCATCATGCAAAGTTTTATTGAATTTATCAGTTACATCCGAGGTTAGAACAGAATCAGTATCATCGCCCTGCATACCTTCCCAATACCAGTCAACAAAATCACCGCCGTCAGGAACTAGCGGAACAGTATAAACAATGAGCCAGTGTTTTTCATCCTTAAAATTTTGTATATAAAGGTCATAGGCGTAGTTTTCAATATCATTATAATTATTTTCCCAACTTTCATTATAATCGGTTATAACAACAGGACTGATACCGGTAAGGTCAAGGAAAGATGCCAGTATATCATTAAGCTTTGTTTCCTCCGCATCAGTCATTATATCAGCATGATCGCGTACTTCTGCGTGGGTATTGTAGTCAGTAGTAAGCTTTTGCGGATTGTGATAGACGCTGAAGCCGTTAAAAATATTGAAAATCAGGATAATAATAAGACAACCTATTGTCCAGAGTTTTATATTGGATTTTGTTTTTGGCGGAAAACTATCGCTGTAATAATAAACCGGTCTGCTATTACTGTAGTAAACAAAACGGTTAGCACCCGGAAAATATCTGCGAGAGGTTTTTGGTGACGAGCTGCCGCTTCGTCCTCCGCTAGAACCGTGAAAGCCTCCTCCGTGGCTGCCTCCGCCTGATGAATGTGGCATAAATTAAATTCCTCCTCATAAAAAACTAGTTAATGATATTTTACACCAAGATTGTGTATTATGTCAGTAATAAATGATACCCGGGGACGTAGTTTAGGGTTCATTTTGAGTCAACTGAAGGATAATATTTACTGATCTCTTCAATGAAAATCTTAAAAAGCGGTATATATTTGTAGATAATATCGTTAAAGTATCGTTCGGCTATAGCACCATCGTAGTCGTGAGCCAGATTATTTCTGACCTTCAGCATCTGCATCCAGTTATCATCACTTATCAGTTTTACAGAAAAAGCTGCTCTGAGTGTTTCCCGAGGCGAATCTGTGGCAAAATCAATGATCCCAAATTCATGAGTAACTAATTCCTTCATAACCTTCCAGGACAGGTCAAATGTCAGATTATAATTTTGAACAGTCCCGGGGATCAGAAATGGATTATCAGGGTCGGCATTCTGAGATAAAGTCAGATTATGAAAATTTTTGAGCAGACTTTTATAGCGATTAAAATATTTTTCTTCCATATTTATCAATATCCTCTCTAAGATATTCATTTGCTATCTCATCATAATTGAAAATATCTATTTTCCGGAGGGTTGGTATTTCATCAATATCCTCTTCAAAGGCCAAAATATCTTTACATCCGTACACAACAAAATCTACGTCGCTTCGCTCGCCGGCCGTTCCGTTTGCAAAAGAACCGAATAAGTCCAGATGTTCAACTTTGTGTTTATGGGCTATAACTTCAACACGTTTAATTATTTCTTCTACAGGCATTGTATTTAGAGACATAAAAACCTCCAAAAAATTGGTATTTCATAATAAATATTATCATAAAATAGCAATATTCTCCATTTTATAAAAAAATTGAGGAAAATTTTTAGAATGACAAAATATGTCATTTAGAACTGATATAATACGGATAAATAAATGAATAATATATATCCATAGTGACTGCATTTAAGCGGTATTTGAAAATAAGAGAGTGAAAAAGGGGATAACTGTACCCTTTTTTGCCCGATGTCTTTCAGATATCGCTTTTTTGTACCTTTACAATTAAATATCGCTCCTCTGCTTAGAGAGGGGAACCTTATCCGGGGAAGCATTCGCGGCGACCCTCCGAGAGATCGGAGATGAGCGTGCCAAGGATAAGCAGAGGAGGAAATAACTTGTTATTTCGTTTTAGAAAAGGAGCAACACTATGGAAAATAAAATCATCGTTTATTTTGTATTTGAAAATGGAGCATTCGTACCGGAGGTTTTGTCAATTTATTTCGAAATGTTTGAAAAAGAAGGTTATATGATCGAAGACTTTGGAATGGGCAGCGCCTATAACATGCCAGAGTATCTGCTTGGAGAAATAGAGGATCACCTTGATAAGGCTGTAGTAACGTCATTTTGTATGGATGAGGGCGACGGGTACTCAATGATATTTTTTAATAAGGATGAAGTTGATGCGGTGATCGAAGGACTTAAAGCAGCAAAGCCGGGAGAAGATTCTTACGATATCCTGAAAGAAGTACACAAAAAGATAAGAAAGTGAGGAAGAAATAACCCGGGTATTTTTGAAAGCCCTAAAAAATATCCGGGTTTTTCCGATATAGAAGATATAGAATGTATATAAAAAATCTTTTTGAGAAAAGGGGGAATTTAGGATGATTTTTATGCCGGATATGAAAAATCTTTCAAAGAAGAAAACATTCAGGTGCCCTAAATGTAAAAAAATTTATAAAATATCGGGACTCGAAGCCCAGGCAGACGATATAAGATGCAGTAAATGCGGTGAAAATCTGATCCCATTAGATCCGGATTTTAGGAAATATTAGTTTATCAAAGGATGACAGATTCTGTCATCCTTATACTTTATAATCGAATTAAAGAACCTTATTAGCAGCTGAGCTATCTGGCCTGAAACTTATAATAAGAATGACAAATACTGTCATCGATATTTGATATAAGATAGATAGGAACAATTAAATTTTTATTTCTTGTGGAGGAAAATAAATGCTCGGAGCAATTATCGGTGACGTTGTTGGCAGTGTATATGAAGGTCATAATGTAAAAAGAAAAGATTTTATATTATTGAGAATGGAAAGTCATCCAACGGATGATTCAATGATGACGATCGCTGTTTCCAAAGCAATGCTTGAAAATCTTGAAAA
>JAIKZC010000064.1 GCA_024682575.1 Lachnospiraceae bacterium
GTAGAGGCTGCAAAACAGCTCAAACGCCATCAGACAGAGATCATTCTTCTTACCGGACCAAAAGATAATACTCTTTCAAGAATGGCTGACGAGGTCATTCGTGTCGATGTAAAAGAATGCGATCCCAAAATCGGTCCTTTAAGTTCAAGCGTGGCAATGAAGCTCGTTCTCGACACGATCGCATGCTTCGTTTTTGATGCTAATTACGAAAAAAATGTTCGTGAATTGATCGAAACTAATAAATATCAGGAAGCAATACGCGGAGAATGGGGCGTGTGAAATAGTTGCGAGAAATGAGCTGTGGGGCGTTGTTCCGGGAAGAAATGAGCTATGGGGACGTTGTTTGGGGGTCATTTTGCATTTGCAAAATGACCCCCAAACAACGTCCCCATAGCTCATTTCTTCCCGGAACAACGCCCCACAGCTCATTTCTTCCCAAGTCACACGCAGCTCATTCACACGCCCCATTCCCCACGTATTGCGTCCTGGTACTTATTTGTTTCGATCAATTCACGAACGTTTTTATCATAATTAGCATCGAAGACGAAACAAGCGATTATATCGAGAACGAGCTTCATTGCCACGCTTGAACTTAAAGGACCGATCTTGGGATCACACTCTTTTACATCGACACGAATGACCTCGTCAGCCATTCTTGAAAGAGTATTATCTTTTGGTCCGGTAAGAAGAATGATCTCTGTCTGATGGCGTTTGAGCTGTTTTGCAGCCTCTACTATCTCAAAACTTTCTCCGCCAAATGAAATTATAAAAGCAAGTTCATCCATATCCGTATTGGAAGCCATGGATACCGGAAAACCTACAAGCATAAATGATGCGGCTTTTATCTGGCTTCTCATGAGCATGATCTGGAACTCTGCGCCTAAAAGGGCTGATTCCTGTTTGCCGAATATGAGCACGGATTTGTGTTTTAAGATATTATCGGCAACTCTTGAAAGTTGGGCGATATCGGTCTTTGCAATTACATCATCAACGGTCTGGTGAAATAGTCTCGATAATTTACCGGTAATCTCTTCTTTAGAATCCCCATGATGAAAAGGGAAATTTTCAGTTACACGTTCGCGTTCGTTGATGCTGGAGGCGCCTATTTCGGCAGCCAGGTGAATGCAGAGATCGCGGTGTCCCTGAAAACCAAGCTTATTTGCAAAACGATTAAGTGATGATTTACTCACATAAAGATTATCAGTCAGAACCTTGACTGCTTCCGATACAAATGACTGAGGGTGCTCCAGAATATAATCTGCTATGTGAATTTCGGTGTCTGTGAGCCCCTTCTTACTCACAAGTTTTTCTCTAATAGACATATAAACTCCCTGTTGTGAATCTGTTCTTTGTTTCATTCGCCCCTCGTCTAACAGTTTACCATAATTATATGTTCGTTGTTCGACTTTTATGATTTATTGCGTTAAATCACTGAAAATTCACAAAGTCAAATATGCTCGTAGAGCCATACCATTAAGGGCATGGTTCCGATGCAGAGAAGGGTCGATAAGATATTTATCGAACTTGCATAGGAAGTATCTTTCTTATAAAGGATTGCAAACTGGTTTATGGTGGCAGCCTGCGGTGCCATTGCAGCGAGGAAGCTGATAAGGAAGATAGTGCTTCCGGACTGGATCATTTCTTCCAGGCTGAAAAGCTTTATGATAAGGAGTATCACAAGCGGGCAGACCAGCAGACGCATGAGGATTATGAGCCAGATCCTGTGATTTTTGAAAAGCTCGTCTAATTTCATGGAACCCAAAAGCATACCGGTCACGAACATGCTCGCAGGACCGATGGCACTTCCGACTGTAGTCATTGCCTGCAGGGGAATGCCGGTAATTTTTACACCGCTGAAAAGAAAGATCATTCCGATGATTATTGAGATAACATTTACATTGAGGAAGATCTTTTTTAATGAGGCTAAAGAAAATTTTCCATTCTTTTCAAAAAGCATCCTGCCGTGAGTCCAGATGAAGATATTGAAAACCGTCGTATAAGCACTTGAATAAATAACCCATTCCGGACCGAGTACCGAGGATACAATGGGCAGGATCAGATTGCCGCTGTTTACGTAGATAATCGAACCTGTTTCGATCGGGATCCCGTGTGAAAATCTCGCAAAGAGCTCGGCAATAATTATGTAAACTACATGAACTCCGATGGCAAAAAGAAAGGCGGTCATAAAACCGCTTCTTACAGTTTCGGAAAGATCGACCTGAAATGATACTATCATCATACAGGGCGCCATCAGGTAAAGTGCAATAGTTGAAATAGCAACGCTGTCCTCCTTTTTTATAAGGCCTGCGCGGACAAGGACAGCTCCCATAAGCATATAGATAAAGAGTTCCGCGATCTTTTTAACCAAAAGCAGACTTATCATTATTTTTCCCTTTTTAACCTTTTTAATCTTCTAACCATAAAATACGATGACCCCTCCCGAGACTGTCAGGAGGGGTCATTGTGGGTGGCAAAAATTAGTCAATTATCATGGACTGAGCCTTTGCAAGGACTTTTTTGCCGTTCATTGTTCCATAGTCTCTCATATCGATAGAGTCTACCGGTACGTTCGGAAGCTTGCTCTGAACATCTTTTACGGCAAATCTTACCTGGGGGCCTAAGAGCACTGCTGCTGCATCTGAAGCAACTTTCTCTGCCTCAGCTACGGGATAAGCTGCAATATCATATTCAAGACCCTGCTCTTTGCTGGCCTTTTTCATATTGGATACAAGTAAGCTTGTTGACATTCCTGCTGCACATAATAAAATAATTTTCTTCATGATAACCTTCTCCTTAAACATAAAAACTATTCTTTAATCTTTTTCTTTTATTAAATTGTTCAGAATGATCAATTGTGAATAATGCGCGCGCTATCCGTGATCTGATCAGCTGTATTAGTGCAAAAAGCCTTAATACAGCGCCTTTATCTCTTGGATGTTATATATTTTAACAAGTGAGAAAACAAATTACAAGAAGATTGCACAAAAAAGTATGCAACAAAAGTTTCAAAATTGGACAGATTTTTTGACATCGGCTCAAAGTTTGAACTCTTTGTTTCAAAACTGTCATAAATTATTGACGAGTGATCATATTTTGGAGTAAAAATAAACAAGTCGACGACAGAAGTTACACGAGGAGGACAAAAATGAATTTTCCGAAAGATTTCCTCTGGGGTGGTGCGATCGCCGCAAACCAGGCAGAAGGCGCATACCTTACAGATGGTAAAAAATTAGATGTGACCGATGTAATGGTCGGAATCGGAAATGATCCCGATCTCAAATGGAATGATGAGACCGGCAAATGGGAACCCGATTTCAAAAAAGATAAAGTTTACTTAAGCCATGAAGCCATTGATATGTATCACAGATATAAAGAAGATCTGAAATACATGGCAGGCATGGGGTTCAAGGCATTCAGGACAAGCATTTCCTGGAGCAGGCTTTTCCCTAACGGAGATGAGACTGAGCCAAATGAAGCAGGACTTAAATTCTATGATGATCTTTTCGATGAAATGATCAGTCTCGGAATGGAACCGGTCGTAACGCTGAGCCATTATGAAACACCACTTTATCTCCTTACTGAGTATGGCGGTTGGACAAACGAAAAGCTGATCGATTTCTGGGACAGATATACAACTACAGTATTTAAGCGCTACAAGGGTAAGGTTAAATATTATATGACCTTCAACGAGATAAACAATCTCTGGAGAATGCCTTTCCCGGCAGGCGGAATCCTTGATATCGATCCTGAAAACAAAGAGCTTCCGAATGCGGATCTTACAGAAGCAGAGCTTTACCAGGCAGCACATTATATTCTGGTGGCAAATGCAAAGAGCGTAAAGAGCTGTCACGAGATCGATCCCGAAGCACAGATCGGATGCATGCTTTCATTATCACCGCTGGCTGTTTATCCGGAGACCTGCAATCCGGACGATGTTTTCGGAGCAATGGAAGAGCAGCATAAGCATCTTTTCTGGCTCGACACCATGGTCAAGGGTTACTATCCGGGATACGCAAAGAGATATATGAAAGATCACGGAATAGAGTTGAAGATAAAAGATGGAGATCTTGAGCTCATAGGAGACAATACCGTTGACTATATAGGATACAGCTATTACAGAAGCTCGGTTTACAGCTCAAAGAAAGCGATGAGCGGTGATACCGGCGGATCAAAGGGAGCTGCAAATCCTTACCTTAAGGAATGTTCGCCG
>JAIKZC010000071.1 GCA_024682575.1 Lachnospiraceae bacterium
TCATGATCCAGAACAGTATAAAGTACAGCATAAAGTATCACCCATGCAATATAAATGATCAGTATACGTTTGATATAGCGGTATATAAGATCATGAATACTGATATCTTTCCCCGGACGAAGAAGAAGTGCTCCAGTGATCATGCAAAAAACGCAAACGCTAAACCTGCCCGCAAGATTGAAAAAAGTCTGCACGATCCAGTTAGTGGAACCAATTTCAATTTTGAACCAATTGGCACCGGAAACATGAATAAAGATAACCGCCAACGCGCTTATTACCCGCAGATACTCAATGTAAAGATAATTAGACTTTTGCTTTGAACCTCCCATATTTTGTCCCCCTCATAATATATCTCGTAAAGCTTTACCCATAATGATTGAAAATCTATAAGCTTTCTCCATAATATCATCGACATTAACGGCAGATTTCTTTACACTGTTCTCGCATAAAATGCGGATTCCTGTAATTTACAAGCTGAATTTTATAGGTTTTTATTTTTAGGTCTTCTCCTATTACGCCGTTCGCCTTAAAGTTCCTACGAGGAACGCTCCCGCTTTGGGCTCCGACGCAGCGGTACGTAATGCCGCAAAATACGCGGTATAAGTGCCGGCGTCTCGCACAATCCTCTTTAGGAACATTTAAGGTTCGCGGCTTCGGTCAGCAAAAACAGCCGATAGATTGATTTAATCTGTCGACTGCTTTTTTAATCTATGAATTGTAAAATTAATTGAAAACGTAAGTTGCGAGGTTTATCTGTTTCCAAAAGAGGGGTCATGAAAAACGCCGGTCCTTGTTCCGCGTTCTTTGCGGAACTAGTACCGCTGCGATTTTTCTTTTGCAGCGAAAGCGTCCCTCGTTGGAAACATATAAACCGAACAACGCAATAGGAGATATCTTAAAACCAAAACTAATACAAAAACAGGAGTTAAAATGATTAAAGTCACAAATCCGTATAATGGGGAATTAGTCGGCGAAGTAGAGGAATTTACCGAGAGCATGATCGCTGAAAGGATAGATCGGGCTTATGAAGCGCAGAAAGAATGGAAGAAAGTTCCGGTCTATAAAAAAGTAGATCTTTCACTTAAGTTTCTTGAGCTTGTGAAAGAGCATAGGGAAGAATTAAAGTCACTTCTTTCAGCTGAGTCCGGAAAAAACTACTCGGAAGTTGAGATAGAAATGAATAATATCTTTACTTCCTGGAGAGCTTTCGGAGAAAAGATAAAGCACCTTTATGATCAGGTAATTCCGGCCGGAAGAGAAATGGGACATGATAAAAATATCGTTATAACAAAGAGAGAACCACTCGGAGTTATAGCAGCTATAATCCCTTTTAATTTTCCTACCAATCTTTTTAATCAGAAGGTTGCACCGTCTTTACTTGCGGGAAATGCAGTGATCGTTAAACCTGCGAGTACAAATCCCCTTACCGTTATCAGACTTGTGGAGCTTCTTCATGAGGCAGGATTCCCCAAGGATATTGTAACTGTTGTGACGGGAAATGGCTCTAAAGTAGGAAAATATCTTTGCACTAATGATAAAATTTCGCTGATCTCTCTTACAGGTTCTACGGAAGTTGGTGTAGAAGTTGCTAAAATGGCAGCTGAAGGTCTTAAAGACACAGCATTGGAACTTGGTGGAAATGATGCTTTTGTTGTGTTAGAGGATGCGGATGTCGATCTTGCAATAGCAGAAGCTGCAGGCGGAAGATTTTTCAACGCCGGACAGATATGTTGTGCGCCAAAGAGATTTATAGTGCACAGTTCTCTATATGAGAAATTTATAGAGGGTGTCAGTGAAAAGGTTTCTAAGATAAAGTCAGGAGAATTGTCTGATCCGGAAACTAAAATCGGAACTTTGATCTCTGAAAACGCTGCAAAAACTGTTGGGGAACAGATAAATAAGACCATTTCAGAGGGGGGAAAGCTCATTCTTGGTGGAAAGAGAAATAGAGCTTTTATAGAGCCTACTGTTATCAGAGATGTTCCGCATACTGCCTCGATCATGCATGATATGGAGGTCTTTGGACCGGTAATGCCAATCACATCATTTGAAACTGAAGAAGAGGCTCTTGAACTTGCAAATGACAGTATTTATGGACTTGGAGCTTCTGTTTTTACAAAAGATATGAAAACAGCCATGCGTTTTACAGAAGAATTTGAGTCCGGTACAGTTGTTATTAATGGGTCAAGTTATTTCAGAAGCTTTGAGATGCCATTTGGTGGAGCGAAGATGTCCGGAATAGGCGTAGAAGGAGTATATTCTACATTTGATGAAGTTACAAGACTTAAGTGTGTTGTACTTAAATCTATTTATTAAGAAAATCATATGTCAATAGCTTTTGATTAAAGTTTAAGAATGTTAATTTTAAGGTTATTAATATTTAATCTGATTTTAGAAACTTATAAGAAAGTTGTCTTCTTTTCGAGAAGATAACTTTCTTTTTTGATTTTAAAGATAAACAAAGAATATAAAAATAGCTAAAATTAGGATTTTGTTTTTAAACAAGGCCATTTGCTTATATTGAGCTTGTATTGGCATAATGCTATAATTTTGTAGAGTAAAATTTGTCTTCACATTTTTGTGTAATTAGAATTTTTGTTATTTTAGTTATATGAAATAGGGAGTTATATATTATTCAGGGGAGAATGGAAAATTGAAAAAAATTAAGATCACTAAGAAGTTTGTAATTATTGCTGGTATAGCTGCAATCGCTGCTGCTGCGGGGATCGCAGCTTTTCTGACGCCTAAAGAGACTTATATGGAAGAGGCTGCTCAGAAAATAGATCTTGTTTCAAAGCTTGAGTTTGCGGGAGATGTTGAGGCTAATGAAACTAAAGCAATCTATTCTGTTGTAAATCAGGTCAAGGTCGTTGATGTCAATGTAAAAGAAGGCGACTATGTTGAAGAGGGAGATGTTTTAGTAGAGCTCGATAAGACTAATATCAAATATGATATAAAGGCAAAAGAGCTTGAGCTTGAGCAGGCCAGGATCGATAAGGAGAATAATCTTACAGACCAGCAGACAGAACTTAATGAACTCAAAACAGAGGTTGCAGGTGGTCTTAATCCGGATATATTAGCAAAGCAGTCGGCACTTCATAATGCACAGTCAGAATATGATACGCTCGTTTATAAATGGAATAAGTCTGTTATGGATTATGAAAACGGAATGAATCAAGATCTTGTAAATGCGCAGAATGCTCTTCATGCTGCACAGGTCGATTACTATCAGTCGGAGAGAAACGGACAGGCATCGATCGCATCTGCTGAGCTTGAGAAAAAGAATAAAAAGAAGAGATACGAGAGACTTGATGATGAATCCTGCATAGTTGGTTCCGGAGTAACTGATGGTGATGTAGAGGATGCGAAAAGCAGTTATAAAGAAGCAAAGAAAGATCTGGAAAAAACAAAAACCAGCGTAGAGACAGAACTTGGTGCGAAGGCGGCTGCGGTAGAAAGTGCCCAGAATGTACTTACAGCTGTGGACAACAGTATCCGTGAGCAGAATAACGAATTTTATGTTCTTGATTTTATAAAAGTTTCAGCAGCGCTTGCAGATGCACAGGCTGATCTTGCAGCAACATCACTTTCTGTAGAACAGCAGAAGGATTCTATCGAAAGAAAAATTGAGGCACAGACTGAGAGCACCACAGTTTCACAGGCAGAGGTTAATCTCGAGCATCTGCAGTCGGATTATGATAACTATACGATCAAGGCGCCCTGCAGCGGATATATCTCAGGTCTTGATGTTAAGGTCGGAGACACAGTAGACAGCAAAGTGCTCATGAACATATTAAATTATGACGAGATGAAAGTTGTAATCGATGTTGATGAATATGATATGGGAAGATTTATGCTTGATACTCCTGTTCAGATAAAGATCAACTCACTTGACAAGACCTATGATGGGGTAGTAACCGGAATCGCAGCTAAGGCAGAGAAGAAAAATGATCTTTCATTCATAAAGATCACTGCTACATTTAAGCCGGATGAGAGGATAAGCGCAGGCATAGGAGCAACTGTTTATACCGTTGAGGATGAAGATTCCGCTCAGATATGTGTCCCTTCAGCTGCCGTAACGATCAATGAGGAAACAGGTGACAGTGAAGTTACAATTGTTGACGGAAGCTTTACAAGGCAGCAGATAGTTGAAACAGGGGATGAGAAGGATGGATATATTGCAATCCTCAGTGGAGTAAAAGAGGGCGAGATCGTAAGATATGATTCCTCTGCGGCTGTTGCTGATAGCGATGAAATGGGAGAAGAATAAAGAGTATGAGTGAAGTTCTACTGGAAATGAAAGGTATTGTCAGAGAGTTTGATAATGGCGGTGAGATGCTTCGCATACTCAAGGGTATAGATCTTGAAGTTAAAAAGGGAGAGTTTCTTGCAATAGTCGGACCTTCAGGATCAGGAAAATCGACTCTTATGAATATAATAGGTCTGCTTGATGTTGCTACAAGCGGAACATATATAATGAACGGAACAGATATAGCTACAGCAGGTGAGGAATATCTTGCAAGGCTTAGAAATAAGGAGATAGGATTTGTTTTTCAGCAGTATTTTCTGCTTCCAAGAATGACGGCAAGAGAGAATGTCATGATTCCGATGTTTTATGCCAATATGCCTGAAGAAGAGCAGCTTAAAAGGTCAGAAGAGCTTTTGACAAAAGTAGGTCTTGGAGAGAGAATGGATTTTTATCCAAAGCAGCTTTCAGGTGGCCTTCAGCAGAGAGTTGCAATAGCAAGGGCACTTGCAACCGGGCCATCACTTATTCTTGCTGACGAACCTACAGGAGCTTTGGATCAGAAAACAGGTAAACAGATTATTGAGCTTTTTAAAGAACTTAATAACGAGGGTACAACGGTTATTATGATCACTCATGATGCTTCGATCGCTTCTAATGCAAAAAGAATTGTTAAGATACTTGACGGTAATATAAGTGAGGGAGATGCAGCGGATGCATAAGGTCAAAAAATATAAAGGGCTTGAAAAGAAACTGTTTATCGTAAGACAGATCTTAAAAATGGTTTATAAAAATATTCTGTCCGATGCATTAAGAAGTTTTATGACCTGTCTTGGAATAATTATCGGAACTGCATCACTTATTGTCATGATGTCCATGATGGATATTCGAATGGAAAAGAAAGCGAAGGAGATGGATGAGCAGGGATATTCTGAAATTGAGATCGATCTTTTCAGTGAATATTTATCTAAAGGCTTTTTAGAGAGTCAGATTGAAGTAATCAGGAATATTGATAATGTAGCAGCTGTTTCACCAAGAGTAGAGTCTAGTGGAAATACGGATTTAAAAGTTGGTAGTGTCAGATGCAAAGATGTTGAAATATCAGGAGTTTCTGAGGCTTATTTTGAGAATTCACTTAGAAATATAATAATTGACGGGAATGCCTTTAATAAATCAGATGTGGAAAATGAAAGTAATGTCTGTGTCATCAACAAAAAGACGGCAGAAAAACTTTTCGGAAAAGCAGAAGCTTCCGGAAAATCAATATCAATAATGGGAAAAACTTTTTTGATAAAGGGTGTAAGTAAGGCAGCCGGTGCCGGTAATGAAGGCTACACAGTAAGAATTCCGTATAACGTGTTGAGTAAAATGACAGGAAACGGGATACGTGGATTTACTGTTTATCCTGTAGATCATGCTTCTGCAGAAGCGGTAGATGATGAGGTTTGTGATTATCTTCAGAATCTGATCCACGGGTCAAAGTGGGTTGATTTTGGTGATAACTTCAATAAATTCACGCTTTATGAAGAGGAAGATAAAATAAAAAGAGCGACGAATCTTCAGATGGTTATTGCAGCTATCGCACTCATAATTGGTGGAATAGGTATTATGAATATGATGCTGGTAATGGTCACTGAGCGTACTGCAGAGATAGGTTTGAGGAAGGCCCTTGGATCTTCAAGGAGAAGAATACAATTTCAGTTTGTTGTAGAATCCATGATGCTTTCTATAACAGGTGGAATAATTGGAGTGGTAGTTGGCGTGCTCTTTTCTGTTTGCTTTTGTATTTCTACAAAAGAACAGATTCATGTCAATATACCGGCAACTGTTATTGGTTTGATATTTTCAAGTGCAGTAGGAGTGTTTTTCGGTTGGTCACCGGCAAAAGCTGCAAGTGAGCTAAGACCGATAGATGCACTTAAGGGGGAGTAAATATGAAAAAAGCATCAGTTATAATTCAGGGTATCAAATTGGTGCTTAGGAATATAATAGCAAATAAAAAAAGAAATTTTTTTACATGTTTGGGAATTATCATGGGCGTTGCAGCTGTTATGGGAATGTCAGCTACATTTGATGCAATGAGCTCTGTTGTAAATTCTGCTTTTGAAGATGGTGGAATTGATAACACGCTGGTCATGTTTTATGATAACAGTTCAAGACCGCGGGGATTAACAGAAAATGATATATCTGAAATGGAGGATCTTGATGGAGTTTACAGACTGGGACTTCTCAATGACCTCCCGGATAGACATTCTGTTTATCTGGGAAAAAAGGAATTTAAGAAAAACTGTATTTTAGGAAGAAGTGAAGTTTTTTTTGAAAGAGATAAAGCAGCCAAAATGATCTGTGGGCGGGGATTTAGTAAAAGAGATGTTGAATCCAGAGCAAAGGTTTGTGTTCTCTGCAAAAAGCTTGCGAAAAAAATGTTTGGAAAAGCAGAAAATGCCATTGGCAAGAATATAAATATTTCAGGATATAGTTTTCAGATTATTGGAGTAGATAATGTACCTGATTTTTCTTTGGACAAATTAGTATCGGAGTCAAATGGAAATGATATTACTGTTCCATATACGGTAATTGAATCGTTATACGGGCAGGCCAGCAGAAATTTTATTGTTTATTCTGACGATGATAAGTCAGAAAATAAAGAACTTGCTAACAGGGAGATAAAACAATATATAACTGACAAGATGCATCTTGAAAATGAGATTGGATACCTCTGTATGTTTGCAATAGATGAGCTTAAAGAATTTGAGGCACAACAGAAACAACAGAGCAGGGAACAGTCATTGATCGCAGGAATCTGCCTTTTTGTAGGCGGTATTGGTATCATGAATATGATGTTTGTAAGTGTTACCGAGAGAACCAGGGAAATAGGACTCAGAAAGGCACTGGGGGCAACGCCTAAACAGATCCAGCAGCAATTTCTTTTTGAAGCAATCATACTATCTCTCTCAGGGGGAGTCGTAGGCGCAGTTCTGGGTATAATAATCAGTGTGATAATAAATGTTGGCATGTATATAATGGTAACAGTATCAGATCCGGAGGCGCCCCTGCCCTTTAGGATGGGAATTGATTTTAATGTAATGTTTATAGGTCTTGCCTTTTCGATACTTGTTGGTGTAGTTTTTGGATGGATGCCGGCAAGAAAGGCAAGTCGACTTAATCCGATAGATGCGTTGAAACTTTGAATGATTTTTTGGTGCCGGCAGTTAAAGTTTTTGCTTTAACTTGCCGGCATTTCTTAATTTGTGGTCTTTTTCTTCAGCCTGTGATAAACTATGGATGTTATATATTTTTTACTATATTTTTAACGGAGATTTTTATGCAGATAGATTTTGCCCCGATGGAAGGGGTTACCGATTATATATTCAGAAAAATTTTTAATGATTATTTTAAAGGTGTGTCGCGTTATTACACACCTTTTCTTTCGCCTATGCCCAAAAGAATACTTGCTCCAAAAGAGTTTCGAGAAGTTGATCCTAAAAATAATGACAAAATAAATCTGATACCTCAGATTCTTACAAATAATGCCAATGATTTCAATCTTGCGGCTGAAATGCTTTATGATATGGGGTATGAGACCATTAATTTAAATCTCGGTTGTCCTTCGGGGACTGTTACGGCAAAAGGAAAAGGATCAGGTTTCCTTAAATATCCAGAGGAGCTTGAGATATTTCTTGGAGAAATATTTAAGGGTAATAAATATAAAATATCGATAAAAACCCGTATAGGTGTTGAAAGAGAAGAAGAGTGGGATGAAATCCTTGAAATTTATAAAAAATTCCCGATATCAGAGCTGATAGTTCATCCGAGGCTCATGAAAGAACAATACAGGGGAAATGTACATATTTCTGCATATGAAAAAGCCTATAATATCTTTAGTTCAAAGATCACATATAATGGTGATATTAAGAAAAAGGGCGATATTGATAAAATTATTGAACAGTTTCCCAAAACAGAAAAAATTATGCTTGGGCGCGGTCTTATAGGAAATCCATATCTAGCTGAGGAGGTCAGCGGAAATAAGCTTTCGGATAAAAAAGCCATAAAAGAATTTGCACGTGAGCTTTACAAGGCATATGCCGACGAGTTCCAGAGCGAACATGCGGCTGTTAACAGAATGAAGGGAATCTGGTTTTATCTGCTGAACAGCTTTGAAGATATTAATAAAAATACGAAGCTTATAAAAAAGGCATCAAATGCTATTCAGCTTGAGAGCGCTGTGATGCAGATCCGTTAATATTGAAAGGAATTATTAAATGAAATTTATACATCTGGCAGATCTTCATTTGGGCAAAACAGTAAAAGATTTCAGCATGATAGAAGACCAGAAATTTATGCTTGAAAAAATAGTTGAAATTGCTGAGAAAGAAAAGATTGATGCCGTATTGATAGCAGGTGATGTTTACGACAGAACTATCCCCCCGGAAGATGCCGTGAAGCTTTTTGATAATTTTATTTTTGCACTGTCAGAGATCAATGTAAAAGTTCTTTTGATCAGCGGAAATCATGATTCAGATGAACGACTGAATTTTGGAAGCAGGCTTTTTGTTGATAAGGGAATATTTTTTTCAACAAAATATGAAGGAATCTTATATAAAAAGACGTTTAATGATGAATATGGGCCTATAAATTTTTATCTTCTTCCTTTTGTAAAAGCATCACAGGTTAAACATTATTTCCCTGATGAAGAAATTGAAAGCTATGAAGATGCTGTCCGGACTGTAATAAATAGTGCGGAGATCAATAAAGAAGAAAGAAATGTTATAATTGCCCATCAGTTTGTAGCTGGCAGGGGTGGTGAGATAACACTTGGTGGATCGGAAAATCCTGCTGTAATGAATGTAGGACTTGTCGAACAGATTGGTTATAGTGTTTTTGATGATTTTGATTATGCAGCATTGGGGCATATACATAAAGCCCAGAAAATCGGCAGAGATGAGGTCAGGTATGCCGGTGCACTTCTTAAATATCATGCTGATGAGGTAAATGACGAAAAATCATTTCCAATCGTGACGATAAAAGAAAAAGGTAAAGTTGATATAAGCCTTAAAAGCATAAAAGCTCTTCGCGATATGAGGGCTTTAAGGGGAAATTTAAAGCAGCTTCTTTCTGAGGAAAATATCACGGATACAGATGATTATATTTTTGTGACTCTTACAGATGAAGATATAGTGGATGATGCGATGAATATTTTCAGAAATATATATCCAAATACAATGCAGATCCGCTATGACAATTCACATACAAAGGAAATTGAAAAAGTTGATTTTTCAAAAATTAAAGAAGAGAGAAGTTTTACAGAATTGATCTCGGATTTTTATATGCAGATTTATCAGACGGAAATCACGGATGAGGAAATGGCAGTTATGAAAAAAGCAGCCGGAAAGGCAGGTGTTATAAATGAAGCCGATTAAACTTATAATCAGTGCTATTGGTCCTTATGCGAAAACAATGCCTGCGATAGATTTCGGTCAATTTGAAAATGATGGCCTTTTTCTGATCTCAGGAGAGACAGGTGCCGGAAAGACAACTATTTTCGATGCTATTTGCTTTGCTCTTTTTGGACAGGTCAGCGGTAATTACAGAGATACAAAATATTTAAGATCAGAGCTGGCAGATAAAGAGACACCTTCCTTTGTGGACTTTTATTTCTCACACCAGGGAAAAAATTATCATATTCAGAGAAATCCTTCTTATATGAGACCGAAAGAAAGAGGGAGCGGTTTTAAGGAAGAGCCTGAAAAAGCTGTATTATATCCTGAAAATGAAAATCCACTTGAAGGAAAGAAAAATGTAGATACTGCAATTGCGGAACTTTTAAATATTAGTTTTAAGCAGTTTAAGCAGGTGGCAATGATAGCCCAGGGTGAATTCTGGGAGCTTTTGAATGCCTCTACTGATGACAGAACGAAAATTCTAAGAAATATTTTCCTGACAGATGGCTATGAGAAAATTTCATATGAATTAAAATCTATGATGAATGAAAGCTATGGTGAGGCAGAGGATAAGCGTAAAGCGATCATTCAGTATTTTGACGGTGTAAAGACTGAGTCGGATACGGAATCCGAGGAAAAATTTGCTGATTTTATCGATAGTCTGACAGATACAAAGACCCTCTGGAATATAGAGGATATGTTCTCTCTTATAGATAAAATAATTTCAGAGGATAAATTGATCCTGGAAAACAAGGGAGTGGAGACGGAGGAATCCGAAAAAAATCTGAAAAAAATCAGAGACGAGATCTCTGCTGCAGAAGCTAATAATTCATTATTTGCTGATTTTGACAGATATAAAGATCAACTTGAAAGACTAGAAAAGAAAAAATCAGAAAATGAGCAGTTGAAAGTAAAAGTTGATCTTTTTTCAAAGGCTTCTACTATTTTGAAGCCACTCTATGACAGTTATATTGAGAAATTTAATGCGAATGAAGCACTGCAAAACGAGATCGCTGAAAATAAATCAGAACATAAAAAGATAAAGATAAATTTAGAAGCAGCAGAAAAAAATCTTTCAGAACTTAAGAAAAAAGAACCCTTATTGAAAGATTATGAGATCAAGACTGCCGAAATTGAAAATAATAAAAATAGTTATATTGAAAGAGACGAGGTTTCAGAAAAACTTGAGACTGATAAAAAATCTTTATCAAAGCTTCAGGAAGAAAAGTCTGCTTTTGAAGAGTTAAAAAATGAAAGTAATAAAAAGCTGACAGAAACAGAGAAAAAATATGCTGAATTAAAGGACAGCACAAATCTTCTTCATAAGGCAGAGCAGGAGGCTCTTAAATTTGAAAAAGCTGAAAATGATATTGATGCTTTGATAATAACTGCTGAAAGGCTTATTATATCGCAGAAAAACATCAGGGATGAGCAGGCAGAGCTTTTAAAAAAGGAGCAGGCTTATAAAGAGGCTTCTGACAGAAGGGTACATTTTGAAAGAATTCTTGATGGTTCAAGGGCAGGGATTTTAGCTTCGCTTTTGAAAGAGGGATGTCCATGTCCTGTCTGCGGTTCGACGATCCATCCTGATCCTGCTTCGCTTCCGGAATCTTCTATAACTGAGGAAGAGTTTGAGGCATACAAGGAAAAAGAAGAAGAGGCAAGAAACGAAAAGGAAGAGGAGGTCAGAAAAATCGAAGGAATGCTCTCTTCGTTTAATACTTCAGTAGAAGCGGTTAAGGAAGATTATCAGAATTTTTCAGACGAAGATTATGGACTGGATTGCGAAAACATATCAAATGACTGGGAAAAGAACAGGGATATATTTGGAAAAATCTCTGAATATATCAAGACTGAAGCAGTTAAACTTTCAGATAGATTAAAGAAAGAACGAAAGAGAAGAAAGGAATTTCTGGAAGCAGAGGAGATTTTAGAAGAACTCAGAAAGAAAGAAATTCCGGAAATTGATAAAAACATAGAGTTAACTTCAGGAAAACTTGAACTGGTTAGAATTCGTGTAAGCGAAGAAGAAAGTACGCTTAAGGCGCTGAAAAGACTGGAATATGAGAGCTGGTCTGAGGCTCAGAAAGAGTTAGAAAGACTCAGAAAAGAAATTCTAAATATTAAAAATTCGATTTTACAGGCTGAAAAGGATTTTAATGAAAACGGAAAAAAAGAGAGCGGACTTAGATCGGTCATAACTAAGCTTGAAGAATCACTTAAAAATAATAAAAAGCTTGAGGATGAGAAGAAGGAAATATTTACTTCTGAACGCGAAAAGTATTTTGAAACAGATGAGATTTTTAAGTCCAATATCAGAGAACAGACAGAAATTGACAGTATCAGAAAGTCAATATCTGATTATGAGTCCAATCTAAAGTCTGCAGGATTGCTTTTAGATGAAGCAAAGAAAAAGACAGAGGGAAAATCTCTGATAGATCTCGAAGAAAAAAAGAGCAGGGAAAAAGAACTGAATAAAAAATACAAAGATTTTGTAAGAAAATCAAATGAGATTGAGGGCAGGATCAAATCAAATTTTGAAATCAGAAAGAAGATAGAGTCGAACGCTGGGGATTACGAAGAAAATCGCAGATTACATCAGATTCACAGACGTCTTTATGATCTTGTAAGCGGAAATGTTGCAAAGTCAGGTGCCAGGATAAGTCTGGAACAGTATGTTCAGACAACGGGCTTTGATGCTATAATAGCTGCAGCCAACAAAAGACTTCTTCCAATGAGTGACGGGCAGTTCGAGCTTTACAGAAAGCAAAATATCGACAATAGGAAAAGCAAGGAAATACTGGATCTGGAGGTTCTTGATAATTTTACAGGCAAAAGAAGACCTGTAGGAAATCTTTCCGGAGGAGAGAGTTTCAAGGCTTCGCTCAGCCTGGCGCTTGGATTATCAGATACCGTATCACAGAACAGCGGAGGAATCCAGATGGATGCTCTTTTTGTGGATGAAGGGTTCGGAACACTGGACAGAAAGTCTATTGACGGAGCAATGGAGATATTGATGAGTCTTTCCGGTAAGGGTAAACTTGTGGGAATTATCAGCCACAGAGAAGAGCTTATAGAAAATATACCGAGACAGATTCATATTGTAAAAACAAAAGAAGGCAGTGAGATTTTATGAATATAATTTTACATGAACCAAGAATACCTTATAATACCGGAAATATCGGAAGAACCTGTGTAGATTCGGGAAGTTCTCTTCACCTGATAGAGCCTTTTGGCTTTATCCTGAGTGATAAAAATATCAAGCGTGCCGGTATGGATTATTGGGACAGGCTGGATGTTACACGTTATATGAATTATGAGGATTTTAAGAAAAAACATCCGGATGCGACCATATGGTATGCTACGACAAAGGCACATCAGTCTTATGATGAAGTTGCTTTCGGGGCGGACGATTATATAATGTTTGGTCGTGAAGATGCAGGGATTCCTGAGGAAATCCTTGTGGACAATGAAGAGCATTGTATCAGAATTCCGATGCTTCCAAATGAAAGATCTCTTAATCTTTGTAATTCCGTCGCAATTGTTCTTTATGAGGCTTTAAGACAGAATGGATTCCCGGGATTAGAATCTAAAGGAAAACTTCATGAGCTTGAATGGAAGGAAGAAGCTGAAAATACTTTAGTAAATGGGATTAATCTCATAGACAATTCAAAGATCATTCTGGCCTCGGGTTCACCAAGAAGAACAGAGTTATTAAATTCTATCGGGATCGATCATGAAGTGATTTCTTCTGAGGCAGATGAAAATTCTGATGAAAGGAATCCCAAAAAGTTGGTAAGATTATTATCTGAGCGTAAGGCAGAAGAGGTATTTAACCGGATAAAAAATACGACAGACGGAAATATTACAGTTATTGGGGCAGATACGCTTGTCTCAAAGAATGATGTAATATTTGGAAAGCCCGAATCTGACGAGGATGCAAAAAGAATACTTAACTGTCTTTCAGGAGAAGAACATCAAGTATTCAGTGGAGTATCGATATTTACAAGAATTGACGGAAAAGAATATATAAAAGTTTTTTCTGAAAAGACCTGTGTTAATGTAAGACAAATTTCAGAAAAAGATATTGATGATTATATAAGATCCGGAGAGGGAGCTGATAAAGCAGGAGCTTATGGTATTCAGACATCATTTATGAAGCATATAAGCTCTATAAACGGAGATTATTTTAATATTGTAGGATTACCTGTTTCAAGGCTTTATACAGAACTCAGCAATTTCAAAGGGTGACCGGATAAAAGAAAGGCCTTTATTATGTATCTGATGCAGAAAATTGAAGACGTTGCTGTCGGTTCAGATGATGCAAAGAAAAATGTTGCTTCATTTATTTTGAATAATTACGATAGAATTTTTGAATATACCATAGATGATATTGCAAGAGAGAGTTTTACTTCTAAATCCACAGTGACCAGATTTGCCAAATATCTGGATTTCAGTGGATGGAGAGACTTTCTCAAGGCTTTTATCGCTGAGGTGAAGATTCAGGAGAAATATAAAGATTCGGTAGATGTTAATTATCCATTTTCTGAGGAGAGCAGTGATAAGGAAAT
>JAIKZC010000077.1 GCA_024682575.1 Lachnospiraceae bacterium
AGTTTTTTATCATTTGAAGTTATCAGATTTACAGCAGCTATCCCCTTTTCTTTCATATCGGACAAACACCTTTCCAGAAGCTTCGCTCCTATCCCCTGTCCCTGATATTTTGGAGCTACTGCAAGATCGTTTATTTCAAAGATTCTTCCGTAATGAAAAAGCATAGTACTTCCGAGAATAAATCCCGCAATTTCCCCGTCAACAATATATTCCAGCCCATATGACTGAGCCGATCCCAGTAATTCTCTTACATGTATCAGCGCATCTTCCACCTTCCACGGATCATGCCAGGGCTCTCCGGCAAAAGCAGCTGCATATATTTCTGCATATTCTTCAAGATGTTCAAAATTTATCAAATTTATCATTGCTTCACTCATCCTTTCACATCCTCCATATTATAGCTATTTTTATTTATTATTTTTTTCCATACGTAAGCCAGATAAATAAAACAAAGACTTATCTGCAGCACTGTTGAGCATGGAGTTGCGAGTCCTATATGAAAGAGGGATACCGGCTCCCATCTGCTCATCATAAATGACACCGGTATTCTGACTGCAAAGGCACCTATTATTCCCTGTGCCATTACAAATCCGGTATGACCCATTCCGTTATAAAAACCTACAAAACAGAAAAGAAAACATGTAAGCAGACAGTCTATTCCGTAAGCTTTTAAATAATCTGCCGCTGCCTCTATCACTTTAATATCATTTGAGAAAAATCCGGCGAGTATGTCACCGTGAAAGAAGGCGGTATAAAACATCGTTACTCCAAATGCGAAAGAGATGGCTACAGCAGATCTGAAGCCCTTCATTGCCCTGTCCATCTTTCCCGCACCGCGGTTCTGTGCAACAAATGCTGACATAGACTGCATAAAAGCCGAAGGAACGAGCATTATAAATACACATACCTTTTCTGCCACGCCAATTCCTGCCGATTCATTTAGCCCTATGGAATTTACTATTGCAAGTATCACCAGAAATGAGATACCCACCAGAAGCTCCTGCAAAGCTATCGGAAGTCCCATCAGGAGTATTCTCTTAATAATTCCTCCGCGCCATTTTATCTTATCCAGGCTCATCTCAAAAGGCAGTTTTTTCTTTGAGATCAAAAAAACCGAAATTATGACACTTATAAGCTGTGCCGCAACAGTGGCTGTCGCAGCCCCCGCAGTTCCCATCTTCATGCCTGCCACAAGTAATAAATCCCCTAAAATATTGCAGGCACAGGCTATCGAGACCGTTACCAGCGGTGTATTGGAATCACCTATTCCTCTGAAAATTCCACCGATAAGATTATATGCAACAATGACTATTGCTGCTCCTCCGCATATCCTTACATAAGTCACTGTAAGGTCAAAAGCCTCTTTTGGCGCGTGCATTATCAAAGTAAGATTTTCTGCTGCAAAAAACAGTATGACTGTCATTGCGATTCCCAATAGCATAAATAAAAGAAGTCCGCTTCCTACTATCTCTCCGCCTTCTTTTTCTTTTTTGGCACCTATCTTCTGCCCTAAAAATATGGTCATCCCCATGCATATACTGCTGATGATATTGGTTATTGTCATCATTATCTGTGACCCTGTAGAAACCGCTGAGACATCCACTGAACCTGCAAATTTTCCAACTATCAGGAGATCTACGGCCCCATACATAGCCTGCAGAAAAAGTGCCATAAGAACCGGTCCTGCAAATTTCAAAAGCGGTGTTACAATTTTTCCGTTTGTAAAATCAATTCTTTTTTCCATTTTACCAAATCCTTTCCCTGAAACTTCCAAGCGTAAAAATAAAAAAAGCCGGATAAGAATCCGGCATCTCAACCAGACATCTTATCCAGCTTGTTATTTCAAATTGAATAACTCACCCTCCGATGAACGAGCGTATTATAGCAATGATAAATTTACTTGTCAACCGGGGTATTCAATTTAATATCAACTCCTTACCTTTAGCTTTGCCTTAACGGTTGCTTTTTTGTTTCCAAAGGATATTATGATCCGGACAGTCCCTTTTTTCATAGCAGTGACTTTTCCGTTTTCATCAACAACTGCTACACTGTTATTACCAGACTTATAAGATACAGGAGTTAAATAAGTTACACCGCTTACAAGTTCTGCTGCATCAAAAACCTCACCAACTGCTGCTGTCTTTTTTACCGCTTTGGGTTTTTCGGCGTAGATGGTTATCGTCTTTGATTCTCCGTTCTTTCCCAATATTTCCAAAGTAACGGTTCCGCTCTTTTTAACTTTCACCTTTCCTTTCTTTGTTACTTTTATTATTTTCTTCTCACTGCGGTCGAGTAAATATTTCTTTACATTGAAACTCATCTTTATCTTATAAATATTTCCTACTGTAAGCAGTGCATTTTCAGTATCATCTGTTATCAGATTGTTTTCAGGTGCCTTCGGTGTATTATCTTGAGATACAGTTTCCGAGTTCTTTTCTGTTTCATCCTCGGATACAGTTTCCGGTGTTTTTTCTGCTTCATCCTCAGATACAGTTTCCGGCGTTTTTTCCACTTCATCCTCAGATACAGTTTCCGGTGTTTTTTCTGCTTCATCCTCAGATACAGTTTCCGTGTCATCCTCTATGGCCAGTCCGTAAAGGCGTATATCAGCAATATTCAGATAGCAGCCGGCAGGCGAATTATAGCGTATATAACTGTATCTTACAGGTTCATCGAAAAGAATGGTATTATAGCCCTCGGTTACTTCCTCTACTGTATATAAAAGATCATAATCTTCACCATTGTTTGAACCGTAGAATTCACCTCCTATAAGTCTGTCAAGATAACCGCTCCTGTTTGCAAATCTTATCTTACTTATAGTTACCGCTTCAGGAAAAGCTATCTGCGTCCATGCCGATGAGGAATTCCATGCCCCATTGTCGTCAACCAGATCCGGATAAGTCGAAGAATCACCATTCCATGCATACTCCGGATGGCTCGCTTCATTCGCATCTGATGTTATTGTTCCGCTTGAATTATCGATCAGCGGGTATTTATCCTGAAGTGCTGCTATCGCGTCTTTAATTGCCTCTTCTGCCGTCTTTAATTCTTCTGCTGTAACATTTTCTTCTTCAATCAGCTCTTCAGCTGTTTCAACGGTTTTGATCAGCTTTTTCCAACTGTTCACTGTATAATCTGCTTCACTATAGGCAGTGACCGAACTTACAGTCTTTCGGATAGATACAAGACTTACAAGTGCATTTTCCGCATCACCCAGACTGTCTATCATAGAAGAGATCGTCTCCTCATCAGTTATACCTTCTTCATAAATATCTTCTGCTTCTTCTATCGCTTTTTGAAGTTCAGCAAAAGACCCCTTTGTATAGTTCAGTTCATAATAAGCAGATGCTTTAACTATTGCCTTATAAAGCGCCGTTCTGTCAATAGATACTTCATAGTCCGCATCAAGATATAAAGGTGTGATCATAAACTTATCAAAACGTGGCGCATAATCATCCTGAATTTCACTGAACTTATATGAATTATCATTAGAAAATACGATCTTATTTTTTCCTGCATTCAATTTAACGTCGAGGAACTGGTTACGTATCACGTCCCAACAAAAAGTATTTCTGAAATATACAGTTTCCGCCTCAGAATCATTTACACTTATCTGTGCATATCTCTCAACAAGATCTGTATTATACGGATGAACATATTCTTCTCCCGAAGATGTAAGCATTACAGGTGCAGGTTCATCATTTGCATAGAACATAGACAATGCATAAGTTCCCTCCTCAGGCGCTTCAATTTCCATAGTCAGGATGCTTTCGTCATCCCCTCCGCCGATTCCGTCTACCATACGTGATCCTGAAGCATAATCATTAGTTATTACTTCTGCATTTCCTCCTGTTGTTCCCATCTCTGCTTCTAATGTAATTGAAGCACCCTCTGTTGCGGATTCATCTTTAACAAAACTAAGTTCATCAAGGCATATCTCACTGTCACTGTTAATTGTGAGCATATTTACACCGGCTTTTAAATATATTTTTCCAAATCCCGCTGTTTCAAAATTGCCATCTGTTGAATCAAGTGTAATTTCAGATAATTCAATATCATTAACAGCGAGTTCAGCCTCTGCCGTTGCATCCTCACCATAATCAAATGATTTTTTTGAGATTGATACTGCCGCATTTCCCGACAATGCATATATAAGTTCTGTGTCATAAAGTCCGTCTTCCGGAACCGCTGCCAGAAGTTCTACACTTCCAGCTCCTTTACTGTAGCCATTTCCAATGTAACCACTCAATGAATGTTCCGTATGATAATCTTCATTGAAATTTTCTTCAAAAGGAATATCAGCCTTTGCGTTTTCTTTTTCCGAACCTTCATAATAAAGGTCCAGCTTGTCAATTGACGCTGCCAGTCGTATGCTGGCAGTTATATCCTTCTGACTTGCTCCATAATGTGTAATTTCTATTTCATGCTCTCCCTCTGTAAGTTCAAGCTCTGCTTCTGCATAATTATAGTATCCGCTCTTAACAGTTGAAGCATACGTAAGAATCTGTTCTGTAGATTCATCATCATCTACTTCCAGCCTATGTTCAACAACCTGACCTATTGCCCTGTTCTGTCCGTCAGCGTCTATTTCCAGACTTGTAGCATTTACATACGGAGCTGCAGATGAATAATATATTCTCGCAGTATAAACTCCGTCTGATGGAACATCCACACTAAATCTTACACCGTCAGATTCCGAATAAATTCCTGCCACATCAGCACGTCCTGATCTTGCAAGATCACTGCCGCCGGTTCTTGTATAAGCCGCTGCTGTTCCTAAAAGTTCAGCATCTTCCGCCTCATAGGTCTCAAGCCAGTTTGCTGTTTCTCCATTGATCCCGTTTCCATCTGAAGGTGTGATAACCGCAAAATATGCATCCATCAGATCTGCATCTGAAATTGTGATCATAAGAGAGTCAGAACCTGAAAGATCCCTGTCCTCATCAACAATTACATCCGGTATTGAAAATCCCTGATGTCCCGAGTAGCGGCTTCTGTAAATTTTCAAATGAACTGCATCTGTATCTGCAAATTCATCTATATCTCCTATGTTTTTCAGACTGATATTCTGCTCTCCCTCATGACCTCCGAAAAGAGTCATAACAGTTTCATTATCCTCATCTACACTGCAAAGACCGTATAATCTGTCTCCCTTTTTTGCAGATGACGGGTTATTAACATTATAAGTCGTAAGGGATGTCTTATAGCCTTGCATCTGGGCATACCAGCGATAAACCCACCATGCACTGTTTGGTTTATTTTCCTCTGCCGCGAGTTCATTGAGTGAATTTGCAAGTCCCCAATATGGCAGAGATGCGTAAGTATCATTTTCCTCATATATTGAAAGCCAGTTTACAAGGGTTCCGGGGACTCCTATATCTTCAAAATTTACTGTTTCATTGACAAATATCATCGGATCTATTCCCGAGCCGTCATAATATTCCTCTATCATGCTCTTTACTGAAGAAAGCTCTGTTTCAAAGGCAGTGAGCTTTCCTTTGGCCAGATCATGCCATGTTATGATCTCCGGAAGGCAGTCATTTTCAGCACAATATTCAAAAAATGTCTCATAGGCAGATGAGCTGAATGATGCAAAGTTAGGACCTGCTGTCTTTGCATTCGGATCAATTTCCTTTACTGTATCGTATATGGTCTTCCAGTCTTCACAAAGACTTGTAAGCTTCGTTCCGCTGTTTCCGTACCATATATTATCCGGCTCATTAAAGAGAACATAACTGTAGGCAGCTTTTTCTTCTTCAGATTTGCCTTCAACCATCTTGCTGACAATAGATTCTACTTTTTCCTGATAATCATCTATCCCATTATAATCGTAAGGCCACTCCAGATAATAATCCTGCAGATATATTTCTATATTTTTAACTCCTGCAGACTTAAGATAATCTGTAAGTCGATATCCGTCTCCGGATGGATGCTGCATTCCGTCAGCTGCCTTCTGAACAAGAATTCCCGGTTTAAGAGCAGACAGAAGATCCCATGAAGGGACTCCTACTTCACTAATACCGTATAAGAAGCCGGTAGAACCATGAAAAATATCTCCAAGTGAATCTGTTGTATCAAACTCCAATGCAACACTATCGCCATAGTCAATAGTTTCCTCTGCTTCTCCCTGATACTCATCAGTATAAATAGAAATCGCTTCTTCTGCAGTCAGCGCTCTTCTATAGAAACGAAAATCATCATAATATGCCTTTGCATTAGCATCTGATGTATAAACTGACTGTCCAAGGGCATTATGTGTAAAATCTCCGATCTCATCAAAAAATCCTTTAAGAACGGTCGCTTCGTTTCCTGCGAGATCTGTCACAGAAACCGCTGCACCATTAATATATACGTCATAAGATTCCGGCGTAACACTAACTGTAAGATAATCCCAGTCGCCGCTTCCGAGCACTCGTCCCCACTCCAGACGTCCTTTAGTATTATCTGATGTATTTATGCAGGCATCATATCTTGTATCGGCTTCATCTCCGCCTCCGACTACAAATGTAAATTCAGGATCCGTCCAGTTACCTGTTGTACCCTGATAATATTGTCCAAGCTCAGATGATGATGATTCAAATATCCTCTGATAATGTGTTGAAGAACTTCCGTCGGCCGCGGCCTTTACCCAGAAACTCAATGTAAAGCCATCCATTCCGGATTCAAACATATCATTCGGAAGTGTCAGATATCCTGAACTTGTTGATCCTCCCGGAAGATATAATACATTCGATCCTCTCTCATCATCATACTGAACGACTGACTTTTTTCCTCCGAGAACTGCTTCGCCTGTTCCCTCCAATCCATCTGCATTATATACAATATTTTCCGAAACAGAATCATCTTCAAAATCAAACTCATAAAATGCTTTTAACGAATCATCCTCTGCCGCATTTTCAGAATATGTAGCCTCATTGTCTGCATCATCATTGCTGACAGTTTTATCATCAGCCGAAACACTTCCCCCACTTACACTGTCACCGGCCTCATTATCGACCGCTGCAAATACAGTTGTTGCTGCGGTTGGCTGCATGATAAGAGACGCAGCAGTGATCAGCGTCAGAATCTTTTTTGAAACTCTTCTTCTCTTCATTCCTTCTCCTCCTAAAGACCATCCAAAAATATTTGCGATGTCCCCTTACAGATTTACAAGAATCCCCCCTCAGCCTATCAGAATTGCCATTCCTTCCCAGCTGTTTTTAAGTCCTCTGATAATCATTCTGTCATCTTTAATTTCTATCTCATGATCATGACTCTCATATATTTCTCTCACTGATTTTTTAATTTCCGGATCATCCAAAGTTATTTCTACTTCCTCAGGCACGTTCTCAGCAAATGTATGAAGGACTATCAGTGCAGAATCCCCACTGCTTCTGACCACTGCCTGCCAGCCCTTTGGATAACGGAAAGAATTGATCTCCGGTCCCTCTATTCTTGACTTTCCATCCCTGATCACAGCTGCTGCCTTTTTATAAAAATCAAGTCCTCTTTGAAGGATCCCCCACTGATCCTCAGAAAGTTCTGTAACATCTCCGGATACGCAAAGTCTTCCAAGCATTGCTGCGGAAATAGAATAAACTATTCTTTCGGCTGTATCCGATTTTCGAATTACTGCCCAGATCTGGCTCTGTACCGGATGTATCACCCTGTGAAGTGCTGCAGCTATGACAGGAATTTCCGGGCATTCATGAGCGTCCGAGAAAGAGGCCATAGTTGTAAGGCTCATCATAAGCGGTTCCAGGCGATGCCCGCCCGATGCACAGTTTTCAAGGATGATTCCCGGAAGTTCTCGCTTTATCTCCCTGATAAATTCCGTCGCAGCTTCTATATCCTGCCTGAGTCCTTCTCCCAAAGACTCAGCTCCGTCACAACCTATGCCGATCGTCTCATTACAATCCATCTTCATATATCCGAAAGCGTACTTTCTCAAAGTTCCGATCACTCGTTCCTTAAGGTATTCATGAACCCAGGGATCTCTCATATCCCAGAATCTCCTGAAATAAGTCGTAAGAACTTTTCCGTCTTTTTTTAGCAGATGATCCGTATTCTGATAAGCCTTTGAAGCTTCTGCCAGATTTTCAATTTCAAACCAGATACCAGGAACATACCCCTCTTCCTTGATCTTATTTACCGTCTTATCAAGCCCATCAGGAAAAAGGATCGGAGAAACTTCATAATCTCCCATTCCACGGTCCCAGGGAATTCCTTCCTGTTTATACCAGCCGCAGTCTATGACAAAATAGGAGAAACCTCTTCCCCTTATAGCTTTCAGTATATCAGTAATATTTTCATCCGACGGATTTCCCCAGGTCGTACAGTATTCATTAAAGATCAAAGGCAATTCCTTCTCCTGCGGATTTTCCTTTAATCCTTCTTTCCAGCAATCCAGACCATATTCTGTAAGCCTTGAACTGAATTCATCCAGCGAGTCTGTGGCTGCCGTGGATACTATTGCCTCCGGTGTTTTAAAACTCTCACCCGGGCCTATTATTTTCATCCAGTGTCCTAAATCCCTGTCGGCCAGGCCTCCGCTGAATCCCAGTCCATCATCTTTCCTGTAAAATTCCATCTGCCAGGAAGCATTATGTGCTATCTCTGCTCCCCACCAGACCTGATTTTTCTTGTCATAAACCGCACCAAATGGAAACCAGTGATTTACCGGCAAAGAACCTGCCTGTCCGTATCTTTCACAACGGACGGCGTGAGGTCCCCATGCAGTTTCAAGAAGCAGATCCTCTGCAGTTCTCCTGTCTGTCTTCCCTTCACTGCTCCATACTGATCGGATCCTTACAAGTTCCAGCGAGTCCGGACTGTCAGCATCTTCATAAGGTGTCAGATTTCCAAGTGAAAAAGATTCAAACATCTCTAAGGTTACCGGCTCATTGGTCATATTCTTAAAAAGCGAAGAAATTTTAATGTAATGACTGTCTTTTTTATAACTTAGGATATGTTCTGCCTGATAGCCTCTCTCATCTCTAAGGTACGTCCTTATCTTAAATAAAGAATCCGTCTCCTCTGTCTCCTGCTTTTCGAAAAGCATCCTTCTGACAGACTCTCCGTTCCTCATGGATATTCCTCCGGCATAGGCCTCATTATAAATATCCCCTGCTATATGAAGCTGGACAAGATTCTCAATCTGTGCATTTTTTTTGATCTTGCCCTCTCCGAGAGATTCTTCCAGCGGAAGTATTTTATCTGCAGGCATCAGCTGCAGTCCGGCAATGCCGTTTTCTTCTCTGATATAGCGGGCGATCATATCCCCAAGTCTGTATTCTCCGATAAGTTTGCGTCCCATTTTGAATCCTTTCAATTTTATTTTTTCTCGTTATCCCTTTACCGCACCTACAGTCATTCCCTTAATAAAATATTTCTGGAGACTTAAAAAGAGAGCCGCGATCGGCAGCACAGACAATACAATTGCTGCAATAGCTGTAGTATAGTCACTCGACTGAGCCGAGAACAGCGATTGTATCGAAACTGTAAGTGTTTTCAGACCCTTATCACTAAGATAAAGATTTGCCATCAGGAAATCATTCCAGATCTGAAAAGCCTGCATGATTATTACAGTTGCAAGGGCCGGTTTTAAGAGCGGCATAACTACAAGGAAATATATCTGATATATACTGCATCCGTCAATTTTAGCCGCTTCTTCCAGTTCAACAGGTACAGTTGACATGAAACTGTTCATCAAAAATATTCCAAAGGATATTCCCGTAGCCACATACATAAAAATTATACCGTGTCTGGTATTAACAAAACCCAATTTATTTCCGACAATAAAAATCGATAAAAACAAAGCCTGATAAGGAAGCAATATTCCTATAATGAAATAGAGATAAAGAAACTTAAATATCTTATGAGTGCATCTGGCAATAGCCCACGCTGTCACACCGCAAATAAGCGCAAGTATCACTACCGATAAAAAAGTATAGAGTATAGTGTTTGGATAAGTTCTCAGCATATCAAGCTTCTTAAAAGCTACACGGTAGTTTTCCAGCTGAAAAGCCTCCGGAAGAGATAACGGACTGCTTAAATAGAGCTCTTTTTTTGTCTTAAATGAATAATTCAATATGATCAGAACCGGAAAAAGAAAAATAACAGCCGCAATTGTCATCAATAGTTGTGTTACGGCACTTTTCCAGGTGAATTTTTCCTGTCTTTCTGCTGCTTCCATCACGCCTGTACCTCCCTCTTTTTAAGAATAACTACCTGGATCACTGCCACTATAAGAAGTGCAAAGATCAATGATATCGAAAGAGCCGAACCATAACCGTATTGCCGTCCATTGATCGCAGAATCATAGATAAGATAAATAATAGATGTAGATGCTCTGCCCGGTCCTCCCTGTGTTGATGAAACCATAAGGTCATAAACCTTAAGTGATCCTGTGGTTATTCCAACAATGCAGATCGTAAAGGCAGGTGCAAGCATTGGAACGGTCACATTTCTAAATCTCTGAAACCAGTTCGCCCCGTCTATTTTGGCTGCTTCATAAAGATCTGCCGGAACAGACTGTAATCCTGCAAGATAGATCAGCATCCAGTAGCCGATCCACTGCCAGTTATTTGCAGCAAGCAATCCTGAAAGAACCGTCTTCTGATTACCGAAAAGCTTTATAAAAGAACCCGACATTCCGAAAAATTCAAATATTGCCGGAAGAATATTCGAATACATTCTGAGCCAGATAAATCCTGTTACAAGGGGACTTATAAGACACGGAATAAAAAGGATCGTTCTGTAGATTTTCTTTCCCCTTACTCCTGTATCCAGTATTACTGCGAAAAGCAAGGCAAAGAAATTCTGAATGAGAACATTCCAAAATGTGAAACGTATGGTAAACCACCATGCAGATCTTACATAAGGATCTGACAGCATCTTGATATAATTATCCAAACCTACAAATGGTTTTTCTTTTGTAAGTCCGTTCCAGCTTGTCAGAGAATAACGAAAAGCCAGAAATATCGGAACTATAAGCCCGATCGTAAAGATGATAAAAGCAGGAGCTACCAGCGTAAGATATTGATAAAACTCTTTTCTTTTAGCTGATCCTTTTTTTGTCATAATTCTTCCCCCGGCTCTGACTTTAATATTTTCAACTGTATTTTTCTTTATAACTGCGATATTCATAAGCCTTCTCTCTTTTTACAAAAGCGGCAGTACCCAGTCTGAATACCACCGCTTCTCCTTTTTATTATTTACAGTATCATTTTATTTATGGAGCACTGACATCAACACGACTGTCAGCAGCTTCAAGCGCTTCATCTATAGTCTCATTTCCAAGAAGCCATTCAGCAATGTCATTAGCATTCTCATCCTGGAATCCTGACCATACGAGCTGTGTATTACCTGAATTTGCATCGATGATCTCTCCTGCAGAAGCGTATGTATCTATATCCGTCTGACTTGGATTATTAAAGGTCGGAGTAACATCCTTAAGCATTGATGCTGTACTTGTAAAGTCATAAATGCTTACTGCCAGATCCTTGTTCTCAGCCATGAAATTAATAAATGCATCCGCTGCCTCGCTATAGGCAGTGTCTTTACTCTTCATAAATGTGATATTTGGCTCAAATATAAGCTTTGCATCGCCTGTCTGGTTCGGGAACGGGAAAATACCAAAATCAAAATTCTCATCTATATCCAGGAAATTTTGGATAGACCATGCACCGGATACCTTCATTGCAGCTTCACCATTTACAAGCTTTGCATCACAGGCAGTCTGCTCAAGTGAAAAAGTATCCTCGAAAGTATTATCGTATATCAACTTATTGTAGTTATACACATTTTTCCAATCTTCATTTCCGCTGAATTTTTCCTTGCCTGCCCTGAAATCATCTCCCCATGAAGGATTTTTTGCAAAAATATCATTGATGGCAAACTGCATTGTTACATTTCCGATACTCCAGCTATCCACCATATGAGATGCAAAAGGTGTGATGCCTTTTTCATTGCAGACATCTATCACATGCTGTAAATCCTCCTGCGTTTTCGGAACCTCAAGTCCAAGATCCTTAAATACCTGTCTATTGTAAAATACTCCCTGATAAAGTGCGTTATAAACTATTCCATATACCTTATCATCTACAGTAACTCCTTTGGTAGCATCATCCAAAACCTTATCTACCGCATCCAGATCAGTAAGATCATCCAGAATTCCAAGAGACGCATAGGTCTTAACATCCTGCCCTTTTCCGATCATTACATCCGGAAGCCCTGACTGCATATACTGCTGCATCTTTGGGCCAAATCCTTCGCCCCAGTCTACACACTCCCACTCAATGTGCAGATTCGGATAAACCTCTGCAAGAGCCTCGTCTATCATGTCTTCTGCCCCGGCATCAGTAGTTGACTGTCCCCATAAAACCTTCAATGTTATATCCTGATCTTTCCAGGCTTCATCTCCTCCTGCCTCTGTTCCGGATTCTGCAGATGCTGCTGATGTTCCTGCCTCTGAAGCTGCTGCAGAACCGGCATCTGATCCGGCATCTGCTGCAGTGCTTCCAGATGATGCTGCAGAAGATCCACATCCTGCCAATAAAGATACTGCCATAGTTGCACTAAGAATAATTGTCACAAGTTTTCTTTTCATTTGCTGCCCTCCCTTTCTTTAATACTATTGTACCGAATCCAAAACAGTAGGATTATGTTTCATTTGAACTTATTTACCTGTATTTTTTTGAACATAGTCCAAATTAGTACAGGTAATTTTTATTTTTACAAATAAAAAGCCGGCAGCTTAAGATAAAACTTAAACATCCGGCTCATATTAAGTGAAAACTAATGCTCACGTCAGCAGATTTTTTTCCTTGAATTCTCTTGGCGATACCCCCTCAAATTTACGAAATACTCTGTTAAAGTAATTATAATCATCATAACCAACCCTGAAAGCTATCTCAGTGATCGAAGCATTTTTATCCTTCATAAGCTCCTTTGCACGCTCTATCCTTTGATATGCAATGCTGTTCATTATTGTCATACCGGTCTCCTTACGAAAAAGTCTTGAAAGATAACTGCTTTCCATATGATATATTTCCGCAAGACCGCTAAGTGACAGATTCTCAAAGAAATGTTCCTCTATATACTTAGCCACTTCCTGAACGGTCTTACGGCCGCTTCCCACAGCAGGTTCCGTCTCTTCTGCAAGTCCGTTAAAGTTTTCAAGTATAAGTCCAAGCTCAGATATCAGTTCTTCAAATTCCATATTTTCAGCGTGATGAATGAGTGAATTTACTATATCTTCCGGCTCAGATTCTCCCTGTAATCCTGTTCTTCCGCTTTTTGCCAAAATTGTAAGCGCAAGATATCGGACTATTGCCTGCACACGGCATATAGTCCATTTCTGCTCCCGTATATATTTTAATCCTAACTGCTCAAAAAGATAATTCTTGAGTTCCTGTGGTTTCCTTTGAATTATTCCCTCCAGATTTTCTCTGATCTCCACAGAAATCTCCTCTTCATGCTTCATATTCATAAGAACATCCCAGGATGCATTCACTATGCTTCCGTCTGAAAATTCCCGCATTAAAAGTGCGCTTTTAGCTTCCCTGTAGGATCTGTAAAGATCTGAATCACTGAATGAGATATCGCTGAGACCTATCGATATGATCTTCCCTGTAAACTGTTTAAGTGACAGGAGCAGATAATATGCCTTTTCTTTCAGCACATCTCTTTTTTCATTTACAAGAATAACAAATTCAGAACTTCGGTATATATTATTGTAGATCAGCAGTGTATTTAAGTCTTTATCCTCTTCTATACGCTGTTTGATCGTATATGATAAAAGACTCATATCATAATTAAAAAGCTCTGCAAATGAAGAAATACCATGAATTTTGATAAGGATCGTTGAAAATCCGCCCTCCGGAATCTTCATTCCAATGGCGGATGACGGCCTCAAAAAGCTGTCATTTCTATGTTTCTTTTCATTAGTTATTAGTGCGCTGTATTCCCTGTCATTGAGTGACGATGCCGCACGCAGAAACCGGCTTCTCTCTATCTCTTTGTTATGCTTTATGGATATCTGCTCATTTATATGATCCAGTGCCTTTGTAAGCACCTGTACCATCTGCATTTTAGAGACAGGTTTCATGATATAATCCATAGCCCCTGCCAAAAGGCTTTCCTTTACATATTCAAAGTCACTGTAGCCGCTCAGCATGATCACAACCGTATCCGGATATTTTTCCTTGACCTTTCTGACAAGATCAACTCCGGTCATAAAAGGCATATTTACATCCGTGATAAGAATATCCGGTCTGTCGCGCTCTACCGTTTCCCAGGCTTTTTCTCCATCCTCAGCTGCCTCCAGAAAATCTATTCCGTATCTATCCCATTCCAGCATATCCGAGAGTTCATCACGAACCCAGAATTCATCATCTGCGATCAAAAGCTTATATATATCTTTTTTCTGCTTATCAGAACTTTTAATTACTGCTGCTTCCTTTATGTCTTTCATACCCCACCTCTAAACAGCCTCTTTTAATTCAAATTTTTTTGGAATCAATATTCTGACTCTGCTGATTTCCTCATCTCTCTCTAACTTTAGTCCATAGTCTGTACCGAAAAGAAGCTGCAATCGTCTGTGAATATTTCTAAGCCCGATAGATTCCTTCTGCTCTTCCCTGTCATTGCTGTTGAGCCATTTATTGATCTCATCGGCATTCATTCCGCTGCCGTTATCCTCAACAATGATACTCACCTTTTCTCCATTTTCCTCTGAATAGATTTTTAACCTTTTCTCTCCACGTACACCGGATAATCCATGTTTAATAGAATTTTCCACAATAGGCTGTATCGTTAATTTAGGTATCATAAGTCCCATGTGCTCATTTTTTAAGTCCAATGAAATCTCTATATTGTTCTGCATCCTCGTTGTCATAACATACAGATAATTTCTGATATGTTCAATTTCTTTCTGCACAGGAACAATACTGTCCTTTACCCCCATGCTGTATCTGAACATTGCAGAAAGTGCAAGACAAAGATCACTTATCTCTTCACAGTTCTTCCGTCTGGCTATAGAGCTCATGGTTTCTAAAGTATTGTAAAGAAAATGAGGATTTATCTGTGCCTGAAGAGCTTTGTAATCGGCATTTTTCTGCATCAGCGCAAACTCTCCGCTGACCTTATTTGAATAATTCCAGACAAATAATACCACCGCGATCAGTATAACTCCGCTGATCGAGAGAATTGCAAGAATCATTTCACCCCTTTTATCCCTAAGCATATCCTCAGGATAAAGTGAATAGAAAATTATCCCATATCTTGAAAGTGAAGTGATAAAAACCCTATCCATATCTGCATCGATATTACTGATGAGATTATTGGTATTAACTGTGAAATTTTCAGAACGGATCTTTTCAGAAACTGTATCCAGTATCTTTCGCTGAGTTTTTTCAGGTTTGCCCGTAAAAACAGACACGCAGTCTCCAATTGGCTGTATACACACAACCTGTCCGTCATAATAGGTATAAGACTCGATCCTGTCGGTCATCATTCTCTCATCTGTATCACAGACAAGATATCCCACCAATTTTCCCCTGTTATTTACATATATCTTGTAAACGAATCTGAGAACATTTTTTTCTCTGTAAGGATTATAATATCCGGACAACATGAAATCTGACCTGTCCGACTCTACGTATTCCCGAACCTTGTCTGAATTCAGATCTTCATTCGGATCCGAATCATCATAAATATCCGTCGGATACCTGTAAGTCGGTGTATCAGCTCTCCTGTAATGAGAAATGCATTTATGATCTGCCGTATAAATATAGAATGCATCTACTCTCGAATCTGTTGGAATCTTTGTAGTCGCAAACGATCTTGCCAGTGATGCATAATTCTGTCTTAATTTTTCTTCCGGAAGCTCATCTGTAAGATCCCGGATAAAATCCTTTTCTTCATAAATCTGATCCAGATTTACCTTCAAAGCCAGGAACTCCTCAGAAAAATTTTCCCGAATATTAGAAAGTGATTTTGATGTTGATTCAGTGATCTGATTTTTCAAAAGATCTGCAGATATTCTGATATTTAAGAATGATAAAACCGAAACACTGATAAATAATACCGTCAAGACAGGAAAAAAGAGTCTTGAACGTATTCCCCCGAATGATTTACCCATTTCAACCTCTTTTTAATTTGTACCGCCGCAAATACAATTTCTATAAATTAACTTTACTAAAAATAGAGCAAAATAGCAACATCCGTAAAAAATTACAGAAGTTGAAATGGTATATGTTTTGGTGACTTTATTGCAGGAATCCGCACGGCATGAATTATGAGAGCAATACTTATTCGACAATTACGGTTTCTGTGGAAACAGAATCTATTATGCCGCTGCCGGTTGAATCAAGGCTAACTCCTATGTCAACATAGTGCCTGTCTATGTGTTTCATTGGCGAATCCATACTTTCTGCGGCTGCTCCGTTATTTTCTGAACCATTCTCACTTTTATCGTCTTTATCGACTGAGTCATATTCTTTATTCTCTTTGTCTTTTTTCATCGCGGCGACATTTTTTGCCATCTGATACATCGCCGGATTTCCCTGTGCAAGTTTATCTTCATCCTGTGCAGGCACTTTTCCGCCCTTCATTATACGAAGGGCAATCTTAAGAAGCTTCTGTTCTTCTTTCAACGATTCACTAATGGCTTCTCCCTGCTGCTGTGCAACCATCATATTATGTTCTGCAACTGCAAATTTTATTGCTGCCTCCTGTACCTTAAAAACCTCATCAGCTGCATTCTTAAGTTTATCTTTGGTCTCCTCATCTAAAATGATCTCTTTTCCGTCAATACGGATAAATCCCTTTTCAATGGCACGATAAACATATGCAGGACTTGTAAAGCGGAAAGAATAGTTTCCGGTCTCCTCATCTGAATTCAGCAATTCCAGTCCCTCAGTATTTCTTGAAACTTTCATGGCTCTTGATCTTTGCGAATCCCAGAGATTCTGTGTTCTCTGCATACCAGCAAGCATAGTTTCCTTATCTTCTTTTATAAATCTCATGTAAGCATCTGTATATGAGTTATGAAACTCCAAGGCTGCATCCAATGCTGCAATTTTCTCTTCTTCTGTTGCAATTCTGTATCCTGATTCGCTGCCCGAATCCGCTATATATATTTTCCTTGTTCCGTCAGCATATCCTTTTTTTATCTCATTGAGCATATCGGTATAAACCGACATTGCATTTTTCTTAAACTCAGCCTGATCCGGATCGTCTTTCTTAGTCTTACTGTTAAGTTTTGTATATCTTTTATGAAAATCTGCTTCAATCGTACCTGTAAGATCTATCTGGGCATCAGACGGAATTTTCTTATACTCTTCTGCCTTATTAATATCTGTGGATTCCTGACCTTTACTCATATTAAGTTTTGCCATACCCTCTCTGGAGATTGACACTGAAGAATCCGACTTTTTACCCGATTTCTTTATCTGCTTTCCTTCAGATTTCTTATCAGCAAAAGCTTTGTTCTGATTTGAAATATTCATCATCATATTATTAGCCGAAAGCGAAATATTCATAAGGATACCTCCACCAGCAGACAAGAGCATCTGTGGGCAACGGTATCATATTATACCTCTGCTCACAGATGCTCCCCTTAAACTAATTTCTATATTTTTTATCGGCATTATTACATTAGGTCTAAACCTTATTGCATAAAAAGACTATGAAATGACATAAAACTGCCCTATGTTTATTTATAGATTTCGCCTGCTGCATTACTTCCATGCGATATAGCCACAGTCTTTACATATATATTTTTTTAAGATCTTAATACCTAATTTTTTCGTTTCTCCGCTATTTATATAGTTATGCGCGTGCCGTCCCGATGGATTGGACCACGCACCTCCCGAGATTCCTTCCATATCATCAGCTGTCAGCTCTCTTGTTTCTTTCATAATATTGTCGATCTGCTCATCAAAGTTTTTTTCATTATTCATATCATATCCTCCATGGCATTTTACCGTAAACCGATGTCTTACTTATCAATTATCTCTATATATCTATACGATTCAAAATAGAAAAAGTATATATCTTGATGAATGTCTTTATTTTTCATGTCAATACAACAAAAAGCAGAGACTATACAGCCTCTGCCCTTTTTATTGATCATCTGCTCAGAAATTCTTTATATAAGTTCCGGTATAGTTATAGTATACCTTTTTTTGCAGATACACATCCGGATCAGGTAAAGAATCAAAATCAATTTCATTCGCTTGATTACTTCAAGAAGCTCTTTGAAATCAATTTAAATGTAATAACAATCGATAGCCATCTTTCTGACATAAGCACTTAGATTTCTGAATCCCATCTGCGCCATTCTGTCTCGAATCATCTGTAATTCATCCTCCAGAATCTTGATGTGAATCTGTTTGTTACATGGAACATATTCCTGTCCTCACATTTGTTTTACACCTCTCCTTAATAAAATCATTGCTTATGGACTTATTATCCGAAAAACAAAGGCATTTCTGACGAAGATCATTACATGAAAACTTTACAGACAGCTTCTATATCTGAAGACAATTACTTTAACAATCTTCTCGGAAATGACATCGTAAGGATTGCTAAAGATATAAGAGACGCTCATAGCAAAGATGCTGAAACCTGAGACGTAACTACTCCTGTTGATGATATCCTTGAGGCATTTGAAGAACTCAAAGCTGCTGACAATGCCACTCAGATCTCTGCAAACCAATTAAAGGTAATGGACGCGCAAGAAGAAAAAAACGTGTAGCTAATTCTACTGCATTAAAAAAGGGGCTGATCATTCTCAGTCCCTATATCGATCCAATCATATTATATTCAGAAGCAAACGCTAATCACTTTCCTATAAGCTTCAGAAATCTCTTATCATTCATCTGCTCATTTGTAACATACTCACCATCATGGAACAACGCATAGTTCGTCACAGGAGTCGGAGCATTCTGCGCTTCTTCTCTGCTTG
>JAIKZC010000104.1 GCA_024682575.1 Lachnospiraceae bacterium
GTTCACACCTTGCAGGTGCTCACAGTAACTGGATTTGCCCATTTTAAGATTGCCTTCGGCAATGGGGCAAATCCATATTTCCTGCTTTATACGTTCTTACGCTCAGCGCAGCAAGTGCGCAGAGCTGTGTGAACTGTAACGCAAATTTAACAGACTTTCTTAATCATTAAGCCATCTTCCGCTTGCACCGCAGGGAAGATTCAGCCCGGACTCTCTAACCCTGAGTCCTATTTCGTCTGATTCCACATAACCGCCGAATTTCTTTGAAAAAACTGTCGACAGCATATATGTAAGAACTGCCGGCTGAAGTCCTGTCGTATATGAATTCAGAAGAACAAAAAGAGGATGATCCGATAATATCTTGGATGTTAGCTCAAGGAAAGGATAAATAGACTCTTCTATCTTCCATATCTCGCCCTTAGGTCCTCTTCCGTATGAAGGCGGATCCATGATTATAGCATCATATTTATTTCCACGGCGTATTTCTCTTTCAACAAACTTACCGCAGTCATCTACAAGCCATCTGAAAGATGAACTGTCAAGCCCTGAAAGTGCAGCATTTTCCTTTGCCCATCCTACCATGCCCTTGGAGGCATCAACATGAGTTACATGGGCGCCTGCCTCGGCACAGGATAATGTTGCTCCTCCCGTATACGCAAAAAGATTCAGGACTTTTATCTTTCTTCCTGAATTTCTGATCTTATCTTTCATCCATTCCCAGTTTACAGCCTGCTCCGGGAAAAGCCCTGTATGCTTAAAAGAAAATGGCTTTAAGTTAAATTTAAGCTTACTGTATCCTATTGTCCATTCTTCCGGAAGGTCAAAGAACTCCCAGTTTCCTCCGCCCTTTGAACTCCTGTGATAATGCGCGGAACATTTGCTCCAGCCCTGGGCTCTTTTTTCTGTATTCCATATTACCTGGGGATCAGGTCTTATAAGTGTATATTTTCCCCATCTTTCCAGCTTTTCACCATCAGATGTATCAATAACCTCATAATCTTTCCACTTATCTGCAATCCACATTTATTATAAAAATCCTTTCAAAAAATAACATTTACAGACCATTGTAATGCAAAGACCTGAAAAAAGAAAGAGAAAACGATGGCTGAAAGCAAGATCTCTTCCCTAAACTATTTAGGAATCCGCAATAAATGCGGATTCCCGTAAAAGAATGAAAGTAAATTTAATATTTACCAAGATTTCCCTCGAGTGAAATTATGCTTTCATTATCATAATTCGTGTTATCCTGAGCTCCTATACCCATTACCATCGAAGGTGATGAAAATCCTCCGGATGATCCGAATGAGCTGCTTCCAAAGCCTGATGGTGAATTCTTAAGCTTAAATCCCGAGATCACATCGCGCAGATTCTGTGCATGATTTGAAAGTGTTTCAGCCGCTGCCGCACACTCTTCACTGGTAGCTGAGTCTGTCTGTACAACCTGTGATATCTGTCCAATGGCCTGATTGATCTGTGCGATTGCTGTTGCCTGCTCATCTGATGAAGAAGCTACTTCTGAAATAACCTGTGCGATAGTCTCTATTGCTTCAGAAATCTTACCAATAGCCTCAGTCATTGTATCAACCTGCTTTGTTCCATCTTCAGCCATATCGATTGCATGCTGTACAAGCTCTGCTGTCTCCTGTGCCGCCTTTGAAGAAAGTGTTGAAAGGTTCTTAACTTCTTCAGCAACAACTGCAAATCCACGTCCGTGTACGCCCGCTCTTGCTGCTTCAACAGTAGCATTAAGTGCAAGAATATTTGTCTGGAATGCTATATCATCAATATTTTTAACAACCTTGCTGATATCATGTGAAGATTCACTGATATTGTTCATGGAGCTGTTAACGCTGTCAACCGCAGTTTTACCGGTTCTTGCATCATCAAGCATTGTTGTGACCATAGATTCCATCTTTCTGGAATTATCGGCGTTTTTATTTGTCTTATTCGCGATATCTTTGATAGAAGCTGAAATCTCTTCAATCGCGCTTGCCTGCTCTGTTGATCCCTGAGCCAATGCCTGTGAAGCCGCTGCCACTTCCTTTGCACCCTCTGTGAACTGCATGCTGGCTTCTCTTACACCTGTAAGAACTCTGCTGTTTTCATTAACCAGTTCTTTAAGGGCATTTCCAAGAACATCCTGCTCACTTCTGACATGTGCTTCCACGGCAAAATCACCCTTTGACATGGCTCTTGCCATCTCAGCCTGGATCTTTGTAGCTTTAAGAAGCCTTCTGATATCTGTAATAAATCCCTCATATTCTCTGAATCTGTTATCAGGTACTTCCCAGTCAATGTCACCTGCAGCAAGCTTTTCTACAAGTGAGTTCATCTTGATAACCGTTCCTGCAAAAGTCCTTCTGAAACTAAGAAGTCCCATTACTGCAATTATTATCGCTGCAATAAGAATTACAACATCTAAGACTATTGAAGCCTGCTGACTGATCAGACTGCCGTTGGTAACTTCACAGATTATATTGATTCCCTCTGAAAGCAGCAGCAATGCGACCATTACTACTACCGTCGTGGTTATTCCCGATAAAATACTTGGTTTTCTCATATCTTATTTACCCCCATTTCCAGATGAAAACCGCAGTTGGTGCGGATTTGTTGTTCTTAAATAATTGATTTATTTTAACCTGCATCTTCCTCTATTACTTCATCGATAGCCTGCAGATCCTCATCTTTAATAAGTTTTTCCGGATTAAGAAGAAGCTTTACGCCATCTCCTGTCTTTCCAAGTCCGTAAACATATTTGTTTCTGACTTTTCCGGAACCCATTGCCGGCGGCGGCTCAATATCATCATCTTTGATAGTTACCACATCTGCAATAGTCTCAACAATAAGTCCGATCACCGTACTCTTGACATCAACGATTATTATGCAGGTTCTGTCATTATAATCGAGTGCCTTCTGCTTAAACCTTGTCCTGACATCAATTACAGGTACTATCTTTCCTCTCAGATTGATCAGTCCCTTAATATAATCTTCTACTTCCGGAATCTCCGTTATAGGCTGTATGCCCATTATTTCATTTACATACTTAAGCTCTATACCGTAGCATTCCGTTCCGGATTTGAAGGTCATAAACTGATGACTGCCGTTCACGCTGAGCCCTTCTTCAGCTTCCTGCAATGCATCTTCTTTTCTTTCTTCCGCCATTCGCATTCTCCCTTCTTTAGTTTCCAGCGAGTGTTCCGATATCGAGTATAAGAGCTATACTTCCATCTCCGAGCTGTGTGCATCCGGAAAGGCCGTCAACCTTCTTTATATATTTAGGTATCGGCTTTACTACTATTTCCTGTCCGCCCAAGAGCTTGTCTACAAAGATACACATCTTCTGACTTTCATATTCAGTAAGTATCATAATTCCGTCATCGATTTCGGTTTTTGCGTCTTTTATATGATATTTTTCATTAAGTCTCACAACCATGTAATACTGGCCGCGAACATTAAGGTATTCCTCTCCGTCAGGTTCCCTTATTATGCTCGAGCCTTTTACATTGATAAATTCCTTTACAGAACCGGTCTCTATGACAAATTTCTGTTTACCTACTTCTAAAAGGATTCCGCTTATGATCGCCAGTGTAAGAGGAATCTTTAAGGTCATCGTAGAGCCTTTTCCAAATTCAGAATCAATCTCAAGTACTCCTCCGACTGACTGAATATTCTGCATTACGACGTCCATTCCAACGCCTCTGCCGGAAAGCTCGGTTACTTTTTCCTTTGTGGAAAATCCCGGCGAGGTTATAAACTGGTATATCTCTTTCGGGGTATAATCGTTGATGGTTTTATCAGGCGGGACTATTCCGTTCTTTTTAGCCTTTGCAAAAAGCTTTTCCGGATTCATTCCTCCACCGTCATCGCTTACGCTTATCAAAACCTTTCCGCCTTCATTTTTAGCCTCTAAGGTAATGATACCCTTTTCATCCTTACCGGCAGCTTTTCTTGCTTCCTTGTCCTCAATTCCGTGATCAATGGAATTTCTGATCATATGCATGAGCGGATCCGAAATATGCTCGATGATATTTTTGTCCACTTCCGTGTTCTCGCCTATCATCTTAAATTCGATATCCTTGCCGACTTTTCTTGATGTATCAAATACTATCCTGTTCATTTTCTGGAAAGTATTCGTGAGCGTCATCATTCTCATCGACATTATGACGTCCTGCATCTCAGATATAAATTTTGTAAGCTGCGCCGCAGACTTATTAAAATTCGTAAGATTGAGACCCGGTACATTGAGGTCAGGATTCTGAAGCACGACTGATTCTGCTATAACCACTTCTCCGATAAGATCCATAAGCTGATCGATCTTATTTACGTTAACACTTATATAACTTGCAGCAGGTCCTTTAGGCTTTTTACTTTTTGCAAGAGTTGCCTTTTTCCCGGCTGTTTTGTTCTCTATAACATAATCTCCGGGCTTAACCTCATCCTTCTTTTCGACCTTTTCAGGAACTTTTTCAGCTTCCTCTGCCTTCTGTTCGCTTTCTCCCAGATCTATGGTCTCAGGCATTACTATCTCAGCCGGAACATCAAAGCCTGCCTCAAATTCTTCCTTGCTGCAAGGTGAAACTTCAGTACTTTCCACGTCAAAACCACCAAGTACCGCTTTTATATCGTTTTCTTCAAGATTACTCTTTAAGAGCATCCTGAAGCCCTGCTCAAGAATGACATCAGCCGATGCCTCATTGGTAATGATATCCTCCGGAGAATAATAGATTTCTTCAGTTATCTCCTTAACTGAGTTAGCAAGCGCATAGGCATGTATATTGCACATCTGGGTGTCATTACGATAATATGCCGTAACGTAATAATATTTAAAATGATCTCCCCCTGCAGCTCCGATATAGAACTGCTGTGGTTCTTCATCAGGCTCTTCCTGCGGAAGTTCTTTATCCTCTTCGAGGATTTCATTCTTTATTTTTGTAAGGAATTTATCAATATCCTTTATAAGATCAGCCGAGCTCTTTGTCGGCTCTCCTCCGTCCCTTATATTGTCAAATTCCTCTCTTAAAAAATCTGAAACCGCAAGTATTTTCTCTACCAGTTCAAGATGAGGCAGATTCTCCGGATGCGACTCCCTTATATAGAAAAATACATCTTCCAGTTTATGGGAAAGCTTCATGATGTCATCAAACATCATTATTCCGGATGATCCTTTTATGGTATGCATTACCCTGAAAAAGAGGTTGATGTCTTCATCATCAAAGCTGTCTTCATCCTTTTTTTCAAGGGTTGTCATCTCCAGCTGTTCAAGAAGCTGACCATTCTCATAGAGATACATGTCCAGCATTCCGTCCAGTTCTTCTCCCATTGTCTCCCTCCTTTCCTCTCTTAATGATTATTTTATCAGCTTAAGTTTTTTCATTGCCGTTTTAAGTCGTTCAACGTCTACAGGTTTTGCACAATAGACGGTCGCTCCAAGCTCAAAAGCCATTTTTACATTTTTCTCTGCTGAAAGAGCCGTCATCATAATGATCTTAACCCTGTCCTTTGGTTTTAATCCGGCATCTTCTTCTATTTCACGGACAGTCTTTATTACCTGATATCCATCCATTTCAGGCATCATAACGTCAAGACAGAGGAGGTCATAGGGTTCATCATCCTCCATCGCCATTACAAAAGCCTCAACAGCTTCCTGACCATCCACAGTTCCGTCACAATCACCATATTTCGACATATGGTTCATTATAAATTTTCTGCTGGCAAAATCATCTTCTGCAATAAGTATCTTCATCGTCAGTGTCTCCCTTCTATAAGACTTAATCAAAGCGAGCCCAAAACCGCATAAATCTTATTTGAAATGGCACTTAGCGGAAGCTGGTACTCCACTGCACCTATGTCATATGCTACCTTTGGCATTCCATAGACAACACAGCTGTTTTCGTCCTGTCCTATCGTATGGCCTCCGGCTCTTCTTATCGCAAGCAGTCCATCAGCTCCGTCTTTACCCATACCTGTAAGTATGGCTGCCACCGCTCTTTTCCCTGCTGTTTTTGCAACTGATTCAAACATCACATCAACAGATGGACAATGACCACTCACTCTCTCGCCCTTTTTACATTCTACCTGGAAACGATCCCCGTTTTTCACGAGTCTCAAATGCTTGTCACCCGGTGCTATAAGTACCAGTCCCGGTACTATGGAATCTCCGGTTGCAGCCTCTTTTACCTTTACCGAGCATTGGTTATTAAGTCTTTCTGCGAACATTTTGGTAAATCCCGGAGGCATATGCTGGGTAACTATTGTTCCCGGAATGTCCGGTCTGAAGCCCATCAGCACCTGTGCCAACGCTTCCGTACCTCCGGTAGATGCTCCGAGCGCCACTACCATTTCCTTATTTTTTATATTTCCGGAAGCAGCACCCATATTCTTGGGCACAGCCCTTTTCATCTGGCTTACATTTACCGTTGATGCAATTTTTACCTTTGTGCAAAGCTCTCTTTTAAGATAATTTAATATCTCTTCCTTAGTCATGTTTACCGGCTTTGATATAAAGTCCACCGCTCCGACTCTCAATGCATCAAAAACCTTATCACTGAGAGAACTCACCATGACTACCGGTATCGGATACTGCGGCATAAGTCTCTGAAGAAACTCAATGCCATCCATCCTCGGCATCTCTATATCAAGTGTCATAACATCAGGCCGGTATTTTAATATCATATCCCTTGCTTCAAAGGGATTTGCCGCCACTCCGACAACCTCCAGCGCCGGATCCGTTGAAAGTCCGTTGACCATGAGATTGGCAAACATGGCTGAATCATCTACTACCAGTACCCTTATTCTTCTCATATCATTGTCTGCCCCCTAAGCTTCTTTACCCCTTGACTTTTCTAAAGATCGAAGGTCTGACATATTCAAGCTGAGTGGCTTCCTTGTCAATGTTTTCCGTATTGCCTATGATAAGGTATCCGCCGGGTTCAAGTATGTCATATATTTTATTTACAAGCTTTCTCTTGGTGTCTGCCGAAAAATATATCATTACATTTCTTAGGAAAACACAATGCATCTTGTTCTTAAAAGGAAAATCATCCATCAGATTAAATTTCCTGAACATGACGTTTTTACGTATCTCATCTTTTACCATGTAATTATATTCATCAATCTGCTTAAAATTCGCTCTCTGCCAAACCTCCGGCAGAACCTGGATCTTTTCTTTCAAATAGACGCCTTTCATCGCAAAACGCAGAACCTCACTCGAAAGATCAGTAGCCAGAAGTGTAGGATCCCATTTGTTGTAATCAAGGCCTAAAAAATCCTTAATTACCATGGCTATTGTGTAGGGCTCTTCACCTGATGAAGAAGCTCCCGACCATATGCGTATATCATGTGTATGCTTTTCTTTCTGAGCTATCCACGGGAGTATCACATCTCTTAAAAATATAAAATGATCCGGCTCTCTCCAAAAATAGGTATGATTTGTCGTCAGGATATTAAGCATGTTTTGAAGTTCATGCCCGCTTCTGTCTTTTTCAACAGCATTTAAATAATCACCATACGAAGCATATCCGTTTCTGGCGAGATAATTATCAAGTCTTCCCTGTACTATGACTTTTTTACTCGCAAGATTAATCCCGTATCTACCTTCCAAAAATTCTACAAGTCTGTTAAATTCGGCATCTGTCATCTGATCTCACTTCCTGTTCCAAGACTTCATTTGTTTTTCTATTCTGAAAAACAGATCTAAGAGATACGGATCAAAGGTCTTCTCTCTCTCCTCTTTCATCAGTTCAAGGCATTTTTCCCTGCTGTTTCCCTGCGACATCAGATAATCAAAATTATCTGTTATGCAGACTATTCTGGCTGCAAGTGGTATTTCTTCCCCTTTAAGACCTTCCGGATGTCCGCTTCCATCCCATTTTTCCCTAAAGCTTTTTACAACATCTGAAGCTGCAGCCACCACAGTATTTTTTTCATCTTCTGCAAAAAATATCTTAAATATGCTGTAGTCTATTTCTCTTATAACGCCCGCTATTTCAATTCCATCCACGAATGAACTTGAAATCTTATTCTCATATTTTTCCGTAAAATTCAAAGCCTGAGCCAGCATTCTTGAATTTGCGGATACTATCTTGCCTCTCCTTTTACCATCACCGTCCGTATAATTCAGGGCAACGATATTTTTAAGGATTCTTCTCTTTTCTTCATCTATCTTTTTACTCTGCTCACTTATTACCCTGTTAAGCTTACGGTTTGATTCCTGAAGCTCATTTTTAAGCATATGGATATTTAAATGAGTCGATACCCTTGTCTTGATCTCTGTCGGATTAAAAGGTTTCTTTATGAAATCAACACCACCTATTTCAAATGCCTTTTCCATCTCATCATCTGACTCTGCCGCTGATACGAATATGACCGGAATATCTCTCGTATGAGGATTTTCCTTAAGCATCTGGCAAAATTCATATCCATTGATATCCGGCATCATAATGTCTAAAAGAACCAGATCCGGAAATTTTTCCATGAGGAGATTTGTTGCCTCTGCGGCACTGCTGGCTGAAATGGTATCATATCCAAGATCAGTCAGGATATCCTCAAGCATACCTATATTGATAATTGCATCATCAACAATAAGTATAGTTGCTTTTTTATCCTCCATATCATTCACCAGCCTTCTTCATTAAATGCACCGACTCGCTAAGCTCATTTAAATATTCCATGCATTTTTCTTTTTTCTCTTTTCTGATATTCATTACAAGTCTTAATGCAAGCCCCGATACCTCTTTAGGTGCATTTGCCGTGAGTTTTTTTATGGTTTCCGCGAAGTCTTCTGCCTTCATCCAGTTATCGAGCTCAATACAGAGAATTGTTTTTTCAAGAAGATCTCTCAATAATCCAAGATTCCTCGGATTTCCGTACTCGAGCATTTCTTCTTTGCTTTCCTGCTCTCTTTCAAATACCAGCGAATTTTTCAGATCATCTATAGTAATTTCTTCGTTTTCAACCTCACCTGCATTCTCACTGCGGAGGTTTACCGTAAATATAAAGGTAGAGCCCTTACCCTTTTCGCTGTCAACTTCTATATGCCCTCCCATAAGCTCAACGATCTGCTTACAGACATAAAGACCAAGGCCGGTTCCTCCATATTTTCTGGTTATTGAACCATCTGCCTGTGTAAAGCTCTTGAAAAGTTTGTCTTTATCTTCCTTTGACATACCTATTCCGGTATCCATTACAAAGAAAGTCAGTTCAACATTTTTTCCGGATTGTTTTGTTTTGTAGACCTCAAGCGCTACCTGTCCCATTGATGTGAATTTAAGCGCATTATTGATAAGATTATTGATAACCTGACTCAGACGGAACTCATCTCCTATGACCTCATCAGGAACGTTATCTGCTATATGACTTTTTAGATTCAGACCCTTTTCGTTAGCAACAGATACAGAAGTATCAATACAGCCATTTATGAGCTTATAAAGCGAGAATTTCTCCTCCTGTATCTCCATTTTGCCATTTTCGATCTTTGCATAATCCAAAAGATTATCAATGATCTTTTCCATATTTTCACAGCAATTCAGGACTATATTCATAGTCCTTCTTTTTCCTGCGTCTTCTTCATCTGCCTTCAGATTATTTATATGACCCTTGATACCATTGACCGGAGTTCTGAGCTCATGTGTAAGATTTGCCACAAAAGTATCCTGTGCCTTCATGACCTCTTTCATGTCATCTTCCATTTTTTTCTTTTGCTTTTCCTGAAGGTCATAATCACGTATATCCGTCATAATGCATATTCCCAAAGGTTTACCGGAAATGTTTTCCGCAATGAACACCTTCATTTTTACAGGGAAACAACTGTGATTCTTTCTGTAAGCATCAGCCTTTATATCTTCTGATGAATGATCTGAAATGAATGAATAGATATCCCCATCCTTCGGGAAAAAATTAGGAAGGATCTCCTTTATGTTTGTTTCCAATGCCTCTGTTTTTAATTCTTTCTTTCCACTCTCATTTATATATCTTATAAGTCCCTCGGAATCAAAAAAACAGATTATTTCTGAGGTTTTATCAAAAACCGCCGTAACCATGGCAAAACCGCTCAAATCGTCTCCCCCTTCCTCACAGCTCACCGACAAGTGAAGCTATAAGCTCATAACTTTCTGAAACTGAGGGCATGAGCTCTATGGCTTTGTCCATTTCCCCATTTCTTAAAGCCTCCGTCATATCGGCAGCAGCCGATGAAAGTTTCTTAAATGAAAGGTTTGCCGATACGCCTTTAAGATTATGTGCAGCCTTAAAAGCCGCCTCTGTATTTTTTTCCTCTATCGCAGCTTTTAGATCGTTATAATTCCCATCCTTCATAAACATGCTTATAAAACGGACAACTTTCTCGGGAGCCTTAAATCTCTTTATGATCTCTTCATAATTTCCACCGGTTTTATTATAAAATTCCTCTACTGTCATTCTTTATCCCCTCATTATCTTTCAGGACTTTTGAGCAAGTCCGATATGCTGAATTTTAAAATCCCTCAGTAGAAATATCGGTTATATCTCAAAAAAAATTTATAAAATTCATTATTCTTTTTGTTTTTTTGCGAAAACAGAAAAAGAGAAGCCCCATAGAGAGCTTCTCTTTTTTAAGAATTTATATTTTATCCACGCATCTTGCAGACTTCATCCCATCCTACTTCCCTAAAACCGACATCCTTCTTGCCGGCTTCATAAATGGCTTCATCTCTGCTAGAGCAGCGTGCTACTACTTCTCCCTTTTTATCTAAAACTTCCCATTCTTTTCCTTCTTTATGACCTACTATATCCTTGGCGTTGAAAATTCCACCGCCATTGCCGCCACCTACTACACTATCAAGCTTGGAATCATTAATTTCTTTCATATTCTGAACCTCCTTATGATCAGAAATAATCCTGCTACTTAAAAGTTAATATCTTAATTTATTAATTTATACGATTCAACAAAAGATAGGTATAAATTTTTATTAAAAAAAGGAACCCACAATAAATGCAGGTTCCTGTAAATTACAATGATCAGTCGATCTTGAATTTTCCGAGTTCTTCACCAATTGATACGGCGGATTCAGCTACAATGTTTGCACTTTCATCAACACCCTTGCTCTCTTCTGCAACTCTCTGGGCACTGCTTGCAAGATTTTCAACAGTGGCTGTCACTTCTTCCGAGCTTGCCGACTGTTCTTCTGAAATAGCAGCTACCGAGGATGCTATTCCGTCAACTCCGCCCATCATCTTTATCATATTCTGCATAGTTGAGCTTGTATCATTAAGTTCTTTATAGATTCTTTCAAAAGTATCTCCTGCAGTTGTAACCGCTTCTGCACTGGATGAGATCGCATTGACGTTCGCCTGTGATTTCTCAGAAAGAACCCTTATCTGCTCTGTAATATCGTGAATGATCTCTGCGATCTTTCCGGCTGATTCAGAGCTGTCCTGTGCAAGTTTTGCTATTTCACCTGCAACTACAGCGAAGCCCTTACCGGCTTCTCCTGCTCTTGCTGCCTCTATAGAAGCATTAAGTGACAGAAGGTTTGTCTGCATTGCTATGGAATCGATCATTTCAACGATTCCGGTGATCTTTTCAGCAGATTCTCCTACACCGATAACAACCTTATTCATTTCATCCATGGAATCACAGATATGATCCATATTATCCTGAACAGAGGACATATCCTTCTGTCCTGTCTCGGCCTGCTCTACAAGTCTGATAACAGTGTCATTAGCTTCATTTCCTTTTTCTGTAAGCTCATTGACCGCACCGGCAAGCTCTGTAGCATTTCCTGCAAGCTCGCTTACAGCATTTGTCATGCCTTCCATAGCTTCCTGGATCTGCTGCATGGAGTTGGACTGCTCACCAGTCTGCTCAGTCATGCTCTCTGCTGCATCTTTACTGTGTTCTGCTTCTTTTTTGAGTTCTTCAGCTGTAGACTGTATCTCTCGTAAAGAGGTCCTCATCTTTTCGGTGTATTCCCTTAGTTCGTCCCTGATAAGTCCGATCTCATCACCTTTTCCTGGCTTGAACTCAGCAGTAAAGTCTCCTGCAGAAACCATCTCGATCTTCCTTGCAAGTGCCTTTACCGGCTGCGCTACATAATTCCTTACGGTATAAAGAATAATAAGAGCTATGACTATTACGATTATTATCATCAGGATATATGATATCATCTGGAAATGCCTGAGTTCTTTTAATGTTGCAGTTACAGGTACGGTTGAGACAAGAGTCCAGCTTGTTCCAGGAACTTGCGCCGTATATACATAAGCTTTTCCCTTTGATGTAGCCAGTTTTCCGACATCAGTTGAATTCTGTCCCATATATTCAACAATACCGCTGATAAACTCATCATCTACTTCTGAAAAAGCTTTTCCTTCTAAATCCTTATCAAAGTATGAAACTACATATTCATGATCAAAATCGAGCAGCGCAGATTCACCTGCTCCCATAGGAGTAAGCGCAGCAACCTGATCATGCATGGTATCGAGGTAGGCATCTATACAGATAGCACCCTTCTTGCCTGATTTAAGTGTAAACTTCTTAACTATTGAAATACCAAGATTTCCTGTTGTTGAATCTATGTAAGGTTCAGTATTTGAATATCCCTCTATCTCCCATGCCTGCTGATACCAGGGTCTTTCGCTGGGCTTCCAGCTCTCATCAAGTCTCTCATGATTTGAAAGCACATAACTATCATCTTCGAATCCCACTGTAATGAGGAAATCCTTCTCATCCTCATAATATACTGTGTCCTCTAAGAACTCAAAAAGCTTTTCGTCTGATTCAAATTCAGTAGACTCAAGAATTTCAATATACTTATCATACTTGGCTTCTATATTCTCATATACAAGTGCAAGACTTTTAGCATTTACCGCAGTTTCTGCCTTTAAATCAGAAAAAGAAAGCGATACTATAGTCTTCTGCGCCTGACTTGTGATTACAAGAATAATTACCACAATTCCAACAATAGTTACCGGTAAGAGAATTGAAAGCAACAGGGTACTGATGCTTTTTTTTAGTTTTTTATCTGTAACATCCTCTTTTGCATTATTTTTTGCCATCACTAATCTCCCTCATCAAATACAAGCATTATTTTGACATATACAGTCAAGATCAAAGTTTCTCTATAGGCTCCCCGGAAAGATCTGCGAATCCCTTTTCATAAAGACATTTTATAAAATCGAGAGCCCTCTGTCCTGACTCTTCAATAGAGATACTGTCTTTATATATCACAGTCATGTGGTCTCCTGTGGGATAAAGAACAAAATTGATCTGTGTCCCGACAATTTTGCCTCCACCAAGATCCATAGGCTTAACCTCAGCACTGGCAACCTCTCTAACATCAGCATTATCAAAAAGAACCCTCATGAATATTACCTCCTGTATTCAAACTATTGATATAGATTAATTATAACTTATGAATAATGGCTTTATGGTTTTTAATAATATACAATCAGCTATGAAATTTTTAATTTTTTATAAAACAACTCTTGATTTTTTATTATGATCTGCCGATAAGATAATGAAGGCATATCGCCATATGAACAAGGATGTCATGCATTTCAAACAAGGAGGTTTAATTATGAGTTCTATATCTGATGCATTAAACAGTATGATGAGCAATAATGCTCTGGAAGGCACAGTCAAAACAAAGAAAAACAGTCAGAAAACAGTTCAGAAAACAACTGAAGAATACGGTACCACCTTCGGTGACGTAAATCTTAGTGACAAGGCTAAAGATTACTACAAAGAACTTCGTCAGAAATATTCAGACATGGACTTCGTCATCGTAAGCGCGGACAAAAAAGAAGA
>JAIKZC010000112.1 GCA_024682575.1 Lachnospiraceae bacterium
AAGATGGGAAAGACCATGAAGGGTGCACTCTGGCTTGATCCGCTTAAGACAACCCCTTATGAGTTCTTCCAGTATTGGAGAAATATTGAGGATGCCAAGGTTGAGGAGTGTCTTGCACTTCTTACATTCCTTCCTATGGACGAGGTTCGCAGACTTGGTGCCCTTAAGGATCAGGAGATCAACAAGGCTAAGGAAGTTCTTGCATATGAGATAACAAAGATCGTTCACGGTCAGGAAGAGGCTGATAAGGCACTTGCTGCTGCAAGAGACGTATTTGCTGGCGGTGGAAAAAATGCAAACATGCCTACAACTACATACTCAAAAGATGAGCTTGATGCGGGCAAAGACCTTATAACAATCCTTGTTGATACAGGCATTGTAAAGACACGTTCAGATGGACGCAGACAGATCGAGCAAGGTGGTGTATCTGTTAACGGAGAAAAAGTTACTGATGTTAAGAGAGTATTTACATCCGCAGATCTTGATGCAGAGGGTGCTCTTGTAATCCAGAAGGGTAAAAAGGTTTTCCATCAGGTAAAAATAGGATAAAGATAAAATGAATAAAGATCCTTTATATAAAAGCTTTTTTCATGCGTATGCAGGAATTTTTGCCTGTATAAAGAATGAACGAAATATGCGGATCCACTGCTCTTTTATGATTGCAGTGATAATGGCAGGAATTTTTTTTGAAATCAGTGTTCTTGAATGGGTCATCTGTTTTATGCTTTTTGCAATGGTGGAAAGCCTCGAATTGGTGAATACGGCTATAGAAGCAACTGTTGATCTTGTGACAGAGGACAGGAAACCGCTTGCAAAGCTTGCAAAGGATGCAGCAGCCGGAGCCGTGCTTATCGCGGCCATGGCTGCTGCAGTGATAGGACTTATTATATTTATCCCCAAGGGGATGGCTTATTTTAATTTATAGGGAATTATTTTAAGAGAAATCCGCATAAAGCTGGGAGTGTCATAAGACAGTAATGTTTAAGAATTTAAGAATGGGAAGGCGTGGCTTATGACGATTGGCTCAAAGAGAGGTACTGCAAAGATTAATGCGTATTATGGAACGGGCAAGTATGCCGCGAAATATAAGATTAAGATCAAAGTTAAAGAGAGCAAGCAGTCAAGCAACACCGATATTGGCTTTGGTATTAGATTTGAGCGGAGTGTTTATTGAATCGTTTGACGAACTGAAAAAGAAAGCATAAATAGAATTTGTCCTGTGTTGCATTTTTGAGGTACTTAATGTAGAAATACATGGATAACCAAAAAAATGCAATACAGGGCTTTTTCACAATAAAAAAGTTATCAATTAGAGGTTTTAAAATGAAAAGAAAAAAGATGACGGAAAAAATTAGCGACCGTCATCTTTTTATTACAGAAAGCTATCATTCAACACCAAGCATCTTTTTTGCCTTATCCTCAGTAGACAAATCTTTATTTAAAAGTATACCAACAAAGTCTTCCATTGCCACTGGATCTTTCACGTCATTCTTAAAAATAGAGTGATTGAATATTACATCATTTACTACGTCGATTTTGCCGAGTATTCCAAAATTGTTTGAATATATTTCTTCTTCTCCTGTTATTGTTACAAGAGTGGCTTTTAACTCTTCCAACCCCTCTGAAACTTCGAGTAATTTTGTCATTGTTATTAAGTCCGTGTAAACATCATCCTTTCTTGTTTAGGTAATACAGTGCTTTCCTGAATTTTCATTGTTCCTTCTCTCGCTCATAATCAGTGGATATGATAGAAGACAAATATACAGTTTCAGGACCTTGATCTCTAAATCCCCACTTATGATATATGTCATAAGCTTTTCTGTTTTTGTTTGTACAAAGCATAATCTGGGCAACGGTACTTTTGCATTTTTTACGGGTTAAATATTCCAAATGGTTCATCATTTGTGTTCCGATACCTTGCCCCTGGAAAGAGGACTCGACAGCAAAGTTATTTATGAACACGCAATCATTGCCGAAATCCATCATTTTCTGAGCCATCATAACACCAACAATGACTCCGTTTTTCTTAGCAACGAACGAAAAGCCTGTTTCTGCATATTCTCGAACAGTTCCAGTGTCGCTAAACGTGGATAACTGAGGAATTAACTCTATTTCTTTGATAAGCAGGTGTATTATTTCATCCTCGTCTTTTAACTCCATAGGGCAAATCTCAACAGCGATAGCCTCTTCATTTTAACGTTCTTCTAAATATCTATTCCATTCCTTGATAATATTGCCAGAAACACTACGTTCTTTCAAGGCAGTGTTTATAGCATTATTGAAGTCTCGAAAACATCCCATAAAAGAATCTGTAAAATCCTTCATTTTCTTTTGGCGATTTTCTGAATTTGTGTTTTGCAGCGAATCAACAAACATATCCAAAATAGCTTTTTTATGTCTTTCAGTCAGTTCCATTGGTGTAATCCTCCGTAGTGAGATTAGCTTATGATAATTTAATTATACCATAAATACACTCATTAACAGCGTTGAAACACTCATGCTTTATAATAAAAACATTTGTTGACTTATAAAAAGGTTTCTTTATGTCGATATATGGGATAAGGTGGAGTATAAATTTTCAAATTTCTTGAACGGAATGTAGGTTTCCTTTTGAAGAGTTGAATTAATTAGTGTGTTTAGGAGCAATAAAAATATGATGATACCGGCAGAAGGATATATTGATCGAGTAAAGGACTATTCTTATAACGAGCTTATAAAGGAAAGACAACGTTTGGTAAAAGAAATAAGCAGCCTTGAAAGATTGCTCTATACGGATTCTATACTTAATAAATTTGATAGAAGAAAAATGGTAAAACCTGGTCCTGATATACATTATTATTTCTGCTTGGAGTATCTTTCTGAACTTTGCTTGTTAATGCGGCATAAGCTGGAAGAAGAAAGAATGAGGCAACTCGAAGAATTAGAAAAAGAGAGACGTGAAAATATTGAGTTGAGAAATAAAACGAAAAGGGAATCTTCATGAAAGGTATTGATGTGTATTTCGACTTTACCACCGATTCACCCGGATATTGGGATGGTTTCTGGGATAGGAAAGATGGTCTGGGATACGGAGGTTGCGATCCTGACTGTGCCAGCTTAACACTCCAAAAATATCATCAGATATTATGGAGTAGAGAGTTACCTAATGGGGAACCCATGGAACTTAAAATATCAAAGCTTCATTCAAACTATTATTACCTTAATTGGAATGGTACAGATTTTGGCAGTGACTCAATAATAGTGAGCTTCAGGTATAAGAAGTATAAACACATGATAAATCAGGTTGTAGAGCGAGTGCTTGATTATCAAAACTATTATGAAAATTTGATAAGACGGGCTTATACGATAGGTGGGAGTATTATTTTTCCTGTTCATAGGTCAAGCATGAATCAGATGAAGGGAATGAATGCACGTATATCGGACAGATGGGATCTGACTCTTGAATGTATTAGAAGGTACTATGCTGGCGAAGAAAGCCCTTTATACAAAACTATTGAGGCTGACAAGGCATTTTACGACCTATTTGTAGACTTTAAGAGATACGTGGATTTCTTCTATCTGCAGGATGCGGTGTCAGATGATTATTCTAATGTGAAAATATGGATAGGAAACGCAGATTTCAATGAGCCCGGATTGCCAAAGAGTGTTGATGAATACTTTGATTTTATTGACAAAGAATATGATTTTTTGGAAAAAAGAAACCGGAGGATTGAAAAAGCTCTGATAGATAAGATTTAAGGTTGGATTAAACGTATAATTTAAGAAAAATCGTAGGGGATGGAAGTGTCAGAATATGTGAGACAGAAGAATGATGAATCTTATATTATAAAATCTCTTCAATCTTTGGGTGGAAGTGCATCAAGAAAAGCCATAAAAGTTGAAATGGTTGAAGATGATGAAATTAAC
>JAIKZC010000142.1 GCA_024682575.1 Lachnospiraceae bacterium
TTTGTGACAGATGACTTAAATCCCCTTGTGGCAGAGATGACCATAGGCGATATGCTTAGCATGCGTACCTGCTATAGAAAGACCACCTATGATGCGACAAGTAAGGTAAAAAACTGGGTAGAGAGTTTCTTTATTTCCGAACCGCATCATAAGGCAGGAACAGTATTTAACTATGATACATCGGCATCTCATGTACTTGCTGCGCTGATCGAAAAGCTTACCGGGAAAGAACTGCTTGGATTTTTAAGAGAAAGCTTTTTGGATGAGATCGGCTTTTCTAAAGAAGCTTATATCATAAAGGATCCGTTTGGCGTATCGATGGGAGGCGCCGGGCTTTATGCTAAAAGCAGTGACTTATTAAAAACGGGTGAGCTCTTTTTGACAAATGGAAAAAATCGTGAAGGAAAAGAGGTATATCCCGCATCCTGGCTTAAGGAAATGACTATAAACCGTGTATCTACAAAGCCCAATCAGAAAGAGGCCGAAGGATATGGCTATCAGATATGGATGATACCGGGTGGATATGCCTTCTACGGACTTGGCGGTCAGTGGCTGATGATATTCCCGGAGAGTGAAAAAATAGTTGTTACGACTGCCGATAATCACGGAAACAAATTTATTGACTGGGAAATAATGCTTTGCGCCTGCAGAAGCTTCGGAGAGATAAGTAAATCGGCATAAAATAAGAACGGTCCTGCATTTTACTGCGGGACCGTTTTGTTAAAATAGACCATTTTCAAGTCTGATTCTTTTAAGCTCATAGCCTAAATAGGTTATGGGATAGGAATCGATCTTTAATTCTAAAATTCGTGCCATTATCTGCTTATAATGCTTTAATTTACCTGGGAGAATATCAGAAATATCAAAGGTACTGTAATTGATCCGGGTTTCACTGATATCGGACTCCCTGAGGATTTCGTCAGCTTCTTTGCGGAGCTGTTCTTTTTCGTTATTGATATCTTTAAGCATGTTATTCAGATAATCATTGCAAATAGACTCAATATACTGTCCGTCCTGGTTTGAAAAATCCACATCCTCAAGGCTTTTTCGTATAAAGCTTTGGATATTCTGGATGGATGAATCATTTCCGCTTTCTTTAAGTTCCTGAAGAATTTTATTGATCTTATCTTTATCTTTTGTGCTTATCTCTAACATAAATAATCTTCCTATATATAAAAACAAATTAATATTTATTGGACTTTGATTATATGTAATCGATGATAATACATCAAGTTTTTTATTTTGTACATTTGTATACATAATACAAAATCACCATTGCTCCCTGTAGATTGTTGGCGGAACACCTTCTATAGATTTAAATAGTTTTGAAAAGTATGCCGGATCAGCTATGCCCACAGAAAGAGCAATATTTTCCACAGTATTTTCTGTAAAACGGAGGAGCTGTTTGGCCTTCGTTATACGCACATTTGAAAGGTAATTAGAAATTGAAATACCAAACTGATCCTTGAAGCAGTGGGTCAGATAATACTTGGAAATAAAAAACTGTGATGAAAGAAATTCCAGTGTGATCTTATCCCTGTAATGCTCATCCATGTATTCCTTGACCTGCAGGACAGACTGTCTTTTTCCGGCTTCACGTCTGTTTTCAGGATGCCAGGATTCTGACATAATATAGGTAAGAAGTGAGCTTATATGTTCGTTGATCTTCATATCCCTCATGTAATCGGAGCTTTTTGCAGTAGTCATAAGATCAGACCAGATAGAATTTATTAGTTCTTTGTTATTAGACTTAAAAGTTACGCTGCCGCCGCGCTCTATGTATTTACCGTAGATAGATGAGAGGGTGGGACCGTAGAAATGGCACCAGCGAAGAGACCATAAATTCCCGGCTTCTGTAGTATGACGATATGGTTTTTTGCAGTTTATAAATACGCAGGATCCCTCTGAGAGAGCGTATTCCTTTCCATCGTAACTGATCTTTCCGTTTCCTGAAAGTACTATGAAAAAGAGAAAAGAATTCAGGTCAGATCTGCTGTTTGAGTGTGCTTTTTTAGCCACAAGTTCGCCGATCTCCTGCAGGTGCAGGAGGGATGACCTTGCAAAAGAGCTTGCTGTGTAAAGTATTCGATTTGAATTAACTGTTGCTGACTCATTATTTACAAAATAGCTCATATCTTACTCTCCGGGTGGCTCGCTTTGGCATTTGCTATATATATCAACTCTAAACTAAAAAGCAATATATTACAAGCCTAAAGCAATATAATTAATTTAAACTTTCTTAAAACTCTCGTAAAATATCTTCCATACTAGCTTTGGAATTTATGAATTTTTTTGGGATAATATAAAAAATAATCTGAAAAAATCATAGTATTGAATTTTATGGAGGATATATTAATGAAGAAAGCTTTAATTACGGGAGTTACAGGACAGGACGGAAGTTATCTGTCAGAGCTTCTCCTTGAGAAGGGATATGATGTACATGGAATCATCAGAAGAAGTTCAGTTGATTTTCGTGAAAGAATAGCTCATTTGGAGGGACATCCGAGATTTCACCTTCATTACGGGGATCTTTCAGATACTTCATCACTTGTAAAGGTTATAGGTTCGGTTCGTCCGGATGAGATATATAATCTCGCCGCACAGAGCCACGTCCAGGTAAGTTTTGACTCACCGGAATTTACAGCTGATATAGATGCTACAGGAGTGCTTCGTGTACTCGAGGCGGTAAGGATAGTCGGGCTTGCAGACAGCTGCAGGATTTATCAGGCTTCCACATCAGAATTATACGGAAAGGTAGAAGAAGTTCCTCAGAACGAAAAGACACCTTTCCACCCATATTCGCCTTATGCAGTAGCAAAGCAGTACGGATTCTGGATAGTAAAGGAATATCGTGAAGCATATAACATGTTCTGCTGCTCAGGTATCTTATTCAACCATGAGTCAGAAAGACGTGGAGAGACTTTCGTAACACGTAAGATAACACTTGCTGCTTCCCGAATTGCACAGGGTAAGCAGGAAAAGCTCTTCCTTGGAAATCTTTCATCACTCCGTGACTGGGGTTATGCAAAAGATTATGTAGAGTGTATGTGGCTCATGCTTCAGAATGAGAAGCCGCAGGATTATGTTATCGCAACAGGCGTACAGCACAGCGTTAGAGAATTTGCCACACTTGCTTTCCATCACGCAGGTATCGAGCTTGAGTGGAAGGGCTCGGAAATGGATGAAAAGGGTATAGATAAGGCAACAGGAAAAGTCCTTGTAGAAGTTTCTCCTGATTTCTACCGTCCGACAGACGTTGTTAATCTCTGGGGCGATCCGAGCAAGGCTAAGAAAGAGCTTGGCTGGAATCCTACAAGCACTTCCTTCGAAGAACTTGTAAAGATCATGGTTGAACATGATATGCAGAAGGTTGCTGTAGAAAGAGCAGAAGAGCATATAAAGACAAATCTTGAAGAATATCTTGAAAAGGGCGTTGTAAAATAATTATGAATGTAAAAGCAATGGAAAAAAATGCAAAAATATATGTAGCCGGACATCGTGGAATGGTCGGCTCAGCAATTGTTCGTGAGCTCGAGAGACAGGGCTATACAAATATTATCACCAGAACCCACAAAGAGCTTGACCTGATGAGACAGGTGGATGTAGAAGCTTTTTTTGAGGCAGAAAAGCCGGAATACGTATTTCTCGCAGCTGCAAAGGTTGGTGGAATCGTTGCCAATGAATCCGCACTTGCAGATTTTATGTACGATAACATGATGCTTGAGATGAATGTAATCCACAGCGCATGGAAAAACGGATGCAAAAAGCTTGAGTTTTTAGGATCTTCATGCATTTATCCGAGAATGGCACCTCAGCCGATGAAGGAATCATGTCTTTTGACAAGTGAGCTTGAAAAGACAAACGAGGCTTATGCACTTGCAAAGATCAGCGGACTTAAGTATTGTGAATTTCTTAATCGTCAGTACGGAACAGATTATATTTCGGTAATGCCTACAAATCTTTACGGACCGAATGATAACTATCACCCTACACATTCTCATGTTTTGCCGGCACTTATCCGTCGTTTTCACGAGGCAAAAGAGGCTAATGCAGAAAGCGTAACATGCTGGGGTGACGGAAGCCCGTTAAGAGAATTCCTCTATGTTGACGATCTCGCTAATCTCTGTGTATTCCTTATGAATAATTACAGCGGAAATGAGACGGTGAACGCAGGAACAGGAAAAGAGCTCACAATAAAAGAGCTTACAGAGCTTGTAGCAAAGGTTATAGGCTATAACGGAAAGATTGAATGGGATGCAAGCAAGCCAAACGGAACTCCGAGAAAGCTTCTGGATGTAAGCAAGGCA
>JAIKZC010000143.1 GCA_024682575.1 Lachnospiraceae bacterium
TAAACACCATTTTTGATGAATACTTCCATGTTCTTCGGAAGAGTGAACTGCTTTAATGCTTCAGGAGTTGAACGAAGATTTAATAGACCTCTCTTTTCTGCTTCCTGAACCCACTCATCGCTGTATCCGTTGCCATTGAAGAGGATTCTCTTGTGTGCGGCGATCTCGGATTTGATAAGCTCTGAAAGAACATCATCAAAGTTATCTCTGCCTTCAAGCTTATCAGCAAATTCATTAAGTGTCTCAGCAACGATAGTGTTAAGTACGATATTGCAGCCGGCGATAGAATCATTTGAACCAAGGCTTCTGAACTCGAACTTATTTCCTGTGAACGCAAAAGGTGATGTTCTGTTTCTGTCGGTTGTATCCTTCGGAATATGAGGAAGAACTGTAGCACCGATAGACATAAGCTTCTTCTTTTTATCGTGATAATCTGTTCCATCCTCGATGGATCTGAGTACTGCCTCGAGCTCTTCACCAAGGAATACTGACATGATTGCCGGCGGTGCCTCGTTAGCTCCAAGTCTGTGATCATTTCCTGCAGTTGCAACTGACATACGGAGAAGTCCCTGATAATCATCTACAGCCTTGATAACTGCTGTTAAGAAAAGAAGGAACTGAGCGTTTCTGGAAGGTGTATCACCGGGCTCAAGAAGGTTCATTCCTGTATCTGTTGAAATTGACCAGTTGTTATGCTTACCTGAACCGTTAACTCCTGCAAATGGCTTCTCATGAAGGAGGCAGGCCATACCGTGTCTCTGCGCTACAGTTTTCATAAGCTCCATTGTAAGCTGGTTATGATCTGTAGCAATATTTGTTGTTGAGAAAACAGGTGCAAGCTCATGCTGTGCCGGTGCTACTTCGTTGTGCTCTGTCTTTGCGTAAATACCAAGCTTCCAAAGCTCTTCATCAAGATCAGCCATAAACTCTTTTACACGAGGCTTGATCTTTCCGAAATAATGATCATCAAGTTCCTGTCCCTTAGGCGGACGTGAACCGAAAAGTGTACGTCCTGTATAGATAAGGTCAGGTCTCTTCTTATAAACTTCCATATCGATGAGGAAGTATTCCTGCTCAGGACCAACTGTTGTGATAACTCTTGAAGCATCTTCATTTCCGAAAAGCTTTAAGACTCTCATTGCAGCCTTATCAAGAGCCTGCATTGATCTTAAAAGAGGTGTCTTCTTGTCAAGTGCCTCACCGCTGTAGGAGCAGAATGCTGTAGGAATGCAGAGGCAGTCATCCTTGATGAATGCATATGAAGTAGGATCCCATGCTGTATATCCTCTAGCCTCAAAAGTTGCTCTTAAGCCACCTGAGGGGAAAGATGATGCATCAGGCTCACCCTTTACGAGTTCCTTACCGGAAAACTCCATGATCACTCTGCCGCCTGCCTCAGGGCTGATGAAGCTGTCATGCTTTTCAGCAGTAACACCTGTCATAGGCTGGAACCAGTGAGTAAAGTGTGTAGCACCGTTTTCGGTAGCCCAGTCCTTCATTGCTTCTGCAACCACATTAGCAAGATCGAGCTGCAGGTGAAGTCCATCCTCTATAGTTTTCATAAGCGCCTTATAAATATCCTTAGGGAGCTTTTTCTTCATAACCTCATCGTTAAAAACTTTGGAGCCGAAGATTTCAGGTACACTAGTCATTTTGTAATTTCCTCCTTAAAATTATTTTCCACTTTCACCATAATTTGATAAAACTCTAGCTGACGGATCGTTAACATCACAGCCATCCCATGCCTTATTCGGCATCCAGAAATCAACTACCATTTCTGCCTGGCCGGAGTAGTATTTCTCGAATATTTCTCTATATAAAAGAGATTCCTTTGTAAAAGGTCTCGCATAATCGTATTTAGTTATCTTTTCTGCAAATTCACTGTCACTGTATTTTGATTCAGCATATTCTTTAATATAGTCAACCATTGAATGGCCAACCGCATCAGAGAAAGCAGCTTTTTCTCTGAAAAGAAGATCGTGAGGAAGATAATCATCTCCTTCAAAGGCATGTCTTAAAAGATATTTACCTTTTCCGTATTTATTCATCTTCATTTCGGGATCGATACTCATTACATAAGATACAAAATCCAGATCTCCGAAAGGAACCCTTGCTTCCATCGAATGTGTTGATATGCATCTGTCTGCTCTTAATACATCATACATATAAAGCTCTCTGAGTCTTTTCTCGGCTTCAGCCTGAAAGCTTTCTGCATCAGGAGCAAAATCTGTATATTTATATCCGAAGATCTCGTCTGAAATCTCACCTGTAAGCAAAACTCTGACATCGGTTCTTTCTCTGATCGCCTTGCAGCAAAGATACATTCCCATGCTGGCTCTGATCGTTGTGATATCATAGGTTCCCAGCTCTGCAATAACCTCTTCAAGTGAATCTATGACAGTATCTTTATCAATGATCACTTCCATATGATCGCATCCGATATAGTCAGCAGCTTCTTTAGCATATTTAAGGTCGATCGCATCTTCGTTCATTCCTATTGCGAAAGTTCTTATCGGCTTTCCTAAAAGCTTCTGTGATATCGCACATACCAGTGAGCTGTCGAGTCCTCCCGAAAGAAGAAAACCAAGCGGTGCATCCGCATCGAGTCTTTTTTCAACTCCTGCGATAAGCTTTTCTTTTATCTTTGCACATACTGTTTCGAGATCTTCTTTTGAATATTCCTGTCTTGCTGCCAGATCTCTGTAACAGATGAATTTGCCGTCTATATAATAATGTCCGGGTGGAAATGCCTTTATTTCATCTGTTAATCCAACAAGGTTCTTTGCCTCTGAAGCAAAGATGATTTCATTTTCTTTAGAATATCCGTAGAAAAGAGGTCTGATTCCTATCGGATCTCTGGCAGCTATGACGGAATCTTTCTTTGCATCATAGATGACAAGTGCATACTCTGCATCAAGCTTTCCAAACATTTCCAATCCATACTTTTCATACATCGGAAGCAGGATCTCACAGTCTGATTCACTCTTGAAACTGTATCCTGCCTTTATCAGTTCTTCTTTTTCTTTTCTGAAACCATATACCTCACCGTTGCAAATGACATAATTTCCATTCAAATTAAAAGGCTGCATACCATTTTCATTAAGACCCATGATCGAGAGACGCTGAAAGCATAAATTATAATTACCGGCATTCACAATCCTCTCCATGTCAGGTCCGCGGGAAATTGTTTTATCCAGGGCAGCTCTGAGCTCTTTCTCAGAAATCCCTGATTGTGGTACAGCCATAATGGAACACATATTAAAATCCTCCTTGAATACGCAAAAAAGGCGCTGTAAACGAAACGTAAATATACGTTCATTTACAGCGCCTTTGCTGTCGTAAATTTTTATGTCATTTTATTCCATAAGTCAGAGCTTTGTCAAGTATTATTTTTTAGAGATAAAATAATTTCTCTTTATCTGTAAATTGCAAATACCACGTCAGCTACGTAAATAAGCAGCATTGTAATTCCTTCGACGCGGCTTATCTCTTTCTTTGTAAATGCAAAAATATATGTGATCACATTAATGATAATAAGTATGATAAGATCACACATAGATGCCATATTGACAGATACCGCATGGATCGAAGTTGAAACTCCGAGTATAAATAAAAGATTGAAAATATTAGAACCTACAGCATTTCCAACGGCTAATCCTGTTTCACCTTTTCTTGCAGCTACGATCGATGTAACAAGCTCCGGGAGAGATGTTCCAACTGCAACTATAGTGAGACCGATAAGAGTCTCAGACATACCAAAAATTCTTGCTATTGCCTTTGCACTTGTAACTACAGCCTGTCCGCCGACAACTATCAGAGCGATTCCAACCAGAATAAGGAGTATGCTTTTTCCAACTGACACCTTTGTCTCTTCTTCATCTTCAGTTTTATTTTTTCTTGCATTTATAACGAGAGATGCAATGTAGCATACAAAAAATATTAAAAGAGTGATTCCGATAACCCTGCTGACATTTCCAACTATGTCATTCATCCCTGCTGTCTTAAAAAG
>JAIKZC010000165.1 GCA_024682575.1 Lachnospiraceae bacterium
TCTCTTTCAATGTGCTATACTCTTATCCATTTAAAAGGAGACAGGGAATACGCTCTTATGCTTTCGATATGCTATGGTCTGTCAGCATATGTGGTAGTTTATAATGAACTTTTTCAATACTATACGAATATAATAATACTGCCTTTGATATATCTTTTTCTAAAAGAGATACTGGAGGGAAAAAAGGGACTAAATTCAGGATATATCCTGCTTTTGTCATATTCGATCATCAATAATTATTATACAGGATATATGATATGTATATTCCTTGTCATTTATGTGATCTATTATTTAATTTCAGAAAAGATAGATATAATAACATCAATTAAGAGATTTTTGTATTTTGCGGGTATGTCACTGATATCTGCCGGTCTTTCATGCATAACGCTTCTTCCTGCTGTTTTGTCTCTTTCAGGTGAAAAGAATAAGTTTGCGTTAGGACTGTATCTTACATTTAATCCGTTAAAATATTTTTCAAAATTATATACGGGAAGTTTTGCAGGTGATTTTGGAGCAGGTATGCCCAATATATATTGCGGGATCATCGTTACGTTGATGATATTTATGATCCTGCTTAATAAGAATGTTGAAAAACGTAAAAGGATATGTCTGTTTTTAATGTTGATATTGTTTTATGCAGATTTCTGCATTAATACCACTAATGTGGTATGGCATGGATTTAATCAGCCAATAGGGTTTCCTTACAGGCAGGCTTTTGTAGTGATATTTTTTGCGGTTACAGAAGTATATTCAAAAAATATTATTGATAAGGAAAGTATTGAAATAAGGAATAATAATAGAGAAGTACAAATAAAAGCCTTGGCAGCTTTAGCTGTTTTTATTCTTTATTCAATATATGTATATATATCAAAAACTGATAATACTGATATAGTTTCCATCATCATCACGGCAATTGTATTAGTATTGGAAATTTCAGTCTTATATATGAGACCTGCGTCCATGAAAAAGATCCTCTTATTCATATGTATATTTGATCTTTCATTCAATGCATATTATTCACTTTATCATTTTTCATTTACAAAGGTGGATGAGTTCAGGATTCCTCTTGAGAGGAATTCAAAGAGTGTAGGATATATCAAGGAAAAAGACAATGGATTATACAGAATAGAAAAAATGTTCAGACGTACTCATAATGACGCGATGATGCTCGATTATCCGGGTCTCACTCATTTTTCATCAAGTGAAAAGAAAGCTACTATAGACTTTATGGGAAAACTTGGATTCAGAAATAATGAGAACTGGGCTATGTACAGCGGATATAATACTGCACTTGCAGATACTTTTTTGGGAGTGAAGTATGAAATTTCACAATTTGATTCATCAGGTAAACCGTATGAACTTATATATGAAGATAAAGATGATGAATATTATATATATGAAAATCCTTATGTACTTCCGTTTGTTGTTACATGTTCAGATAATGTGTACTCTGTAGACCTTGGAGAAGATCCGTTTATGAATCAGAACATGATAGCCGATGCCATGAACGGAAAGATTAATAATATATTGAAGAGTCAGGACATCAAAAGGACGGATATATCTGATAATGATATAAAGTTTGAAATAAAAGTAAATGATACAGGATTACTATACTCATTTTTCTCTGCTGAGGATTTTCAGGATGCCGTAATGTATGTGAATGGTGAGGAAAGGGGTAATTATTTTACGACATATGACTGGAGTGTTATAGATCTTAACGACAGGAAAAAAGATGATACGGTAGAAATTGAGTTTATAGCGGAAAAAGGAAAAAGTATAAATATTTCAAATGGATATGCCGCAGTTATTGATAATGAGGCATTAAAAAAATGGTCAGAGGAAATAAAAGAGGATGAAGCGACATTAAATAAAGTGAATTCATCTGAATATACCGGAGCCTATGATACAGACAGAAATACAATATTGTTTTCTCTTCCATCTGATAAAGGTTGGCATTTATATGTAGACGGAGAAGAGTATGAATTAAAAAATGCCTGTCAGAGAATGATGGCTGCAGATGTAGAAAAAGGTCATCACGAGATTTTATTAAAGTTTATACCTCCGGGAAAGATTGAAGGAATAATTATATCTTGTGCCTTTGGAATATTACTAATACTATATTTTGTTATAAAAAAATTTTTTATAAAAAAACAAAAAAATCATTGACTTCTAAGATTTAGAATGTTAATATATCACTTGCCGTCACACGAAGCGACGGCGGTTTTTACGCTGAATAAGCACAGTTTCCTATAATAAGGAAACAGCAGAACCTTGAAAACTGAACAGCAATGCAACCCTGAAAAAGAAAAACAAAGACTCCAAAAGAGTCCAAGTCAATCAAATTTC
>JAIKZC010000172.1 GCA_024682575.1 Lachnospiraceae bacterium
TACCGTCTGTCATCTGGACTTTGTGTACGGGTTTCTTTTCTTTTGCCATAATTAAAGGCCTCCTAAAGATTTATTTTATCTTAGGAGACCTCGTTCATACAGTGTTATTCCATTTTTACAGAGATTTTTTCACAGACTCAATTATTTCACAATATCAAAGGAAAAGTGTTCACTTAATCAGATATTTTATTGAGCACAACATATTAATATCTTCCAATAAGATCCTCTAGCACAAATGGAAGCATATATATTGGCTTGAGCTTCAGTTCGTTGTCATGCCCGACATCCTTCTGAGAAAACAAATACAGCTCCGCAACATGTTTGGAATACTTTGTATGAAAATTATCGATGGATTCATGTTTCTTTGAAGCAGATGATTTAATCTCAAACGGTACAATTTTTGTATCCTTCTGCACAATAAAATCTACTTCATAGGAGTGTGTGCTATTTTCTTTTCTCCAAGTATGATAATAAAGTTCTGTGTTAGCTGAAGCTATGATCTGCGCCACTGCATTTTCATACAAATATCCCAAATCGGCAGGTAATTTGTCACTTAGAAGCTTACTATATATATTCTCGCTAGTCCTCGCAGCTGCCTTAAAAATCATAGTCGTAAATAACCCTATGTCAGACAAATATAGTTTAAAAGTATCATCATCCCTTGTCTGAGATAATGCCACATTGGGATTTCTTGTATTATAACAAGGAAGTACAGTTTTTGAATCAATCAGGTCAGACAGACGTTCCTTATCCTTGTTAGTTTTTCTCTTACCGGTAGCCTGAGAAATCAGATACCTTTTCTTGTCCGTTGCCAACTGGCTTGGAATAGATTCGTACATTTTGCCTATCAATCCCGATGAATCGATTTTCTTAAAATCATCAATATAAAGATTTATGATATCTCTTTTTATCCTATCAATTTCAGTGAAGTTTTTACCATTTATATAGGCATCAACAGCCTGTGGCATACCACCAACCGCCATGTAAATGCGGAAATCCCTCATCAGCTTTCTATTAACATCGTTTCCAATTTCTATACCTAATTTATAAAGCTCTCTCAGTCTATCATATGTATCATTGCCTATTGCCCACATAAATTCCTCATAATCCATTGGATATACAGAAATCCTGTGTTCCTCTGAAGGTATAACTATGTTTTCTACATTCTTTTTTATGCTGATCAATGATCCAGTCTCTATATAATCATATCTACCGTCTGCAACCAAATACTTTATTGCCTGCCTTACCTTTGGCTGACGCTGTATTTCATCAAAAATGATTACTGACTCTCTTGAATACAATGTAATATTAGTAACAGTCTGCAAACGCAGGAAAAAGATTTCAAGGTTAGCGATATCGTCGAAGACTTTTAATAACTCATTAGTTATATTTGCAAAATCAACCTTTATATATGATCTGTAATTATTCTTTGCAAATTCTTCCGCAACAGTCGATTTTCCAACACGTCTAGCTCCTTCAAGCAAAGCAGAATATTTAGGTGCATAATTTTCTTTCCAATACTTTAATTCCTCACTTACTTTACGCTTAAACATAGCACTCCTTTTATCATGGTTGCAAAATTTCAATATTATTTTTTTGGATAGATGTCATTATTTCACTATTATGATAAACATTTTATGTCAATATTTCAATATTATTTTTTGCCATATTTTACACAATTTCAAAATCTAGTAGTATTGTTGTTGGTATAATAAGATATAAGCGTCAAAAGTACTTTGCAACTCAACCAATCAACAGAAGCTGGGAATACATCTATTATAGAATTGGTTTGATGAAATATTTCTGTGCCAGGGAAACTATATTCTTAACTTTATTGTAGGCGTTTTTCTTTGCTGCAATACCATAAACCATACTTGTATCATTTTGAAATGGAATAATTTTAGCGCAGTTTATTCTATTAGATACCAGGAATGATGGAACGATTGCTATTCCTAATTGGCTTTCAGCAAGAATGATACTTACTCCCACGGTATCAGAATAGTAGAATTTGCAATCAATTGATAAGCTTCTAATTTCATCCTGTAGTTTTTTCAATATAGAAGGTATTTGAATGTGATTAAGAAATAATATTGTTTCCTCTTGTAAATTCTCGATAGTAATAAGCTCCTTATCTGATAATACATTAGATTCAGGAACAATTGCCACCAAACTTCCCTTCACTAATTCATAAAAATCATAGTCAGGCATATGTACCATGCCATCTTCTGATAAAAAAGCTAAATCATATTGATTATCTATCAATCTATTGCGCACTTCACTATATGAACCATGTTCAAGGTGAATTTTAATAGATGGATTTTTGAGATGGAACTCATTTATTAAAGATGGAAATACTTCTCTTTCTAATATAGTCTCGGTAAAACCTATACGCAAAGTATCTTCATCAACAATTGCAGCTTTTCTAGAGCGTTCTATGGCAGTATTAGTGCGTTCCAAAATATCTTGAGCATCCCTCTTAAAGAGCTTACCTGCATCCGTTAGCTTAACTTCTCTTTTATTCCGAATAAAGAGTTTAACACCAAGTTCGTTTTCTAAGGATAGTATTGAACGACTAACAGCAGATTGAGTAAGATGTAATTCTTCTGCAGTCTGAGTAAAGTTTAAAGTATATGAAAGATTTATAAAACATTCTAATTGGGCAATATTCAAGAGATACCTCCTATAAAGCATTTATTCATTAAATGCATAAGTTATGAATATTTGTCGTTTCATTTATTTTTTTGGGAATGATAAAATTTTAACATAATATAACGCATAATCATATATGAAAATGGAGGTTTTAACATTATGAAGTACGCAATAACAGGTGTTGATGGTAAATTATGTAGTCGAGTTGTTAATTATATGCTAGATGAAGTTGATGGTCATGACTTAATTCTAACCTGCTATCGAAAAAGCAACATCAGAAAAGAAAATTTAGATAAATGGGAAAAGGCAGGTGCTCAAATATTTGAGGCCGATTATGATAATCCTGAAGCTTTAGAAAAAGCTTTTACTGGAGCTGATAAAGTTTATATTGTATCTGGTTTACAGGTTGGAAAAAGAGTACAACAGCATAAAAATGCAATTGATGCAGCGGTAAAAGTTGGCGCAAAACATATTATTTATAGTTCATTTCTTGGTGCAACAGATCCAAGATATGCTCATTCATATGTAACACCTGATCATACTGCTACAGAAAATTATATAAAGAATGAATTAGACTTGGCATCAAAGGGAATCACTTGGAATACCCTAAGAAACAATCTATATCTTGAGAACTACTTAACGATGTATCCAATGCTTGCATTCATGCTTGATAACGAATGGTATAGTACAGCAGGTGAGGGTGTAGCTACATTTATACATAAGGATGATGCCGCAAGATGTGTTGTAGGCGCTCTTTTAGGAAGAGGCGAAGCTAATGTTTCCTATAATATATGCGGACGTGAAGCTATATCTGTTAGAAAGATTTGTGAATTAGTAAGTGAATCATCAGGTGTTGATTTAAAATATGTTCCATGTTCAAAAGAGGAGTACTTTGATTACCTGGCAAAGGTCCATGTTCCTGCTTTGATAACCGGAGATTTCTCTCAGTCACCTGTTCCATTCTGTGGTTCAGATATTGTAATGAATGACCTTACTGTTCAGGAAGGATTAATGAATGTTGAATCAGATGCAGTGGAAATTTTAACTGGAAGACCAGCCAAGACAGCAGCTGAAATTATCGAAGAATCCGCATATGTTTGGAGAGAACATGTAACAAATTGGAGCCAAATGAGATAGTATCAATTAGATTAGAAAAAGCGCCTGACCCAATGATTTTTTCATAGGTCAGGCGCTCTATTTGGGCTATCGTCATTACATAGTCAAAGATCTGGAAAGCTCTTGATAGATAATTCAGACATAAAGTTTTTATTATTAACTTCCCAGAAAGTTATTTTTATTCCAAAAACTTTCTGGCAAACTCTCTAATTCTATTCTCCAGTTCAGGAGTAAATTCTGCGCCTCGGAATCCTATATCGAGCATCCCATCTAGAACCCACTTGATGCACAAATCTTCCTTAGCGCATTTTATATCATTTTCTTACAGAAATTCCTAATTTGTTTTATAACATTTGAAAAATCATTGCATGTGGCAAAGGGCACAATTTCTCCTATAATTACATGCATCTACTATTCTCTCGAAAAGTTCTACACTATCGGTTACAATAGTAACGTTATCATAACCATCAGTGACATAATCAACGCTAAAAGTTATACTTGGAGATAATAATTATGATATATGGATATTGCAGAATATCTCGAAAAGAACAATCAATTACTCGTCAGATCAGAAATATTAAAAAAGAATATCCTGATGCACTTATAATAGAAGAAGCTTTTACCGGAACTAAGATGGAACGGCCCGAATGGATGAAGCTACATAAAAAAGTTAGATCCGGAGATATCATTGTTTTTGATTCAGTATCGAGAATGAGCAGAAATGCCGATGAAGGAGTTGAAACATATTTTTAACTTTACGAAAGGGATATCCAGCTTATCTTTTTAAAGGAACATTATATAGACACAGCTGTTTATGCAGAAAATATGAAAGATAAGATAGAGCTGCAGGGTACAGATGAAGATGAGATCTTCAAAGGTCTGAACAACTATTTCCGAAAGCTCGCGGAAAAACAGATCCGGATCGCATTTGAACAGGCAGAAAAAGAAGTACAGGACCTGCACCAAAGAACCAAGGAAGGAATTGAGACTGCCAGACTTAATGGCAAACAGATTGGGCAGCGTCCCGGGAATAAATTGCACGTAAAAAAACGAGGACCTGCAAAAGAAAAGATCATGAAATTCAGTAAGGATTTCAATGGAAACCTTTCAGATCCTGAATGTATTCAGCTTGTCGGAGTGAGCCGAAATACATATTATAAGTATAAGCGAGAATTAAAAATAGATATCAATAAATATTAACGTCTATTTCCTTACTTACATAACTTTAACAATTCGTCACTTTAACAATTGTAAAAGTGCACAAATGAAGTAACGTATGAGTTTGAATTAAAGACGTTAATTTTTTGTGCTACATACGTATTCTAAAAAAGTTCACAAAAAAAATTGGAAAATGAAGCAAAATTAAGTGTATACAAAAATCCTTATTATTTATGCCAATATACAGCTTCGTCAACTGATGATACCATTAAGGCATAAGGAGGCGATGAAATATGATAAATTCAATTGCTATAAAAAAGATTTTGGGACAGGTACCTGCCGGAACAACATTATCAGTCAGCCAAATTCAGAATTTTGTTAGCAATAAATATCCACTATCTGCTGAAGATTGGGATGTTTATACTACAACAAGGCAAACCCATTACTGCAAATGGAAGCATAAGATTCAATCCGTTCTTCATGAATACAAGGAAAAAAAGATTTTGGAACATAATCCATCAACTTGTTCCTACACATTCTAAAATCGAAGGCATCTATCCTCAACATGGGACTAGGTGCCTTTTTTATATTTTTTATCGGAAAGGTGAACCTTGATCCAGTCTAAAATTAACTATTTTGACATTGGAAGAAGAAAAGCGGCAATTTGCCAGTATCATTATACTAGACGCCAGCTGTTTGACGTTTACAATTCATATTCCAACTTTTTTATAAAAGCAATTCATTTCCTTTAAGGATGTTATCTTCTTAAATATCAATATCCCCGGTCATTTCAGCATCACCGTTGCAAACATAATACACCTTATTATCCTCTGGCTTAACGTAAAGCTCCAGGCTCTTAATATCGGATGCCTTATATTTTCTTGCTTTCCAATCAGCCTTTAATGCTTTCATAAGATCATCCTCTGTAAGGTCCTTACCTGCATATTGAATATGTGTTGTAATCTTCAATGCCTTTTTCTCAGTCTTTCCAGCAACTACACTCGCCTTTGTCTTTTTAGGCGCTTCTTTTTTCATAGTTTTAATCTCAGCTTTTTCTTCTGTTGCTTTAGGCGCTACAGTCTTCTTTTCAACTTTTGATTCGTTTACAGCCTTTGAAGTCTTTGTCTTAGTAGTAGTCTTTCCAGCAGCAATTGTTGTCTTTTTCTTTACAGCCATTTGTTTATCCCTTCCTATGTTTATGTATTTTTATAAATAGCAATCACCATATTCTTTTTGAAAATACAGCAGATATGTAGTTTTGTCAATTCACTTTAGCCGTTGGTATGCATGTGCAAGCCGCCAGACATATTATTCTTTTAGTTATTACTTACCCAGTCAACCACACTAGTTACAAATGCTTCTTTCTTTTTTCTTTCCGGATGACCAATACGTAAAATATGATAAGCCTTATTATTTATATATCCACATGCTTCTTGCCAAGGCATAAACCTTTTTCCTACAGGAACATCTTTATCTACTATGACCTGATAAGTATCAAATACGCTCTTGATATAAAATTAGACACGACAAATAAGTTAGAAAATGGTAAAATAATAAATAACCAAACATCAGGTGCTGTTAGTGGTGCACTAAATCCAAAAAGTGATGAAGCTCAAAAACATGCAGATATGTATTACGAATCGGTAAGACATATGAAAACTGATGTAAAAAGAATCGCAGCTAATACCGGATTTAACGAAAAGGAAATCCAAGAAGTCAAGAATTATGTTTTTATGGAGAAACATGACCTTGGAAATGGAGAACCAGAGTATTTATATCCGAGCTATGATATGGCAGAATCTTGGCAGAGAATGATAGCAGGAAAGTATGAAAGCCATGACATTACGCTACTGAAACATGAAATAATGGAGCGAGAATTAATAAAACAAGGTTATTCCCAACAGGAAGCTCATAGAATCGCTGAGAAGAAGTATAATTATGCGGTGGAGGCGGACGAGTATAATGATAAAGTTGAAAGAAATAGAAAAAAAAGAAAATCAAATAACTTGTAACGCTTTCGTTGAGGACTGCAATACTGCAATACCAATGAAATATAATATATCAAAAGGGGTTTTTTCAGATTGTAGTCTTCCAGTTGATTATAAATGGTGCAAAATGCATTTGATTTATGCAAAGAGATTCGTTGAGTCCTTGGCATTAAAAGATAATATTCCAAGAGAACGTTTAATCATGTGGTATTGATTAACGGTTTTTCTTGCTGTTGTTTTATATTTATGCCAATATCACTTTTAAAGAGTTAGTGTATTATAGCATGTGGTGGCGGGTTCCTTGACAGGACTCGCCATTTTATTAATCGAAAATAAAAAAGATGGTTGGAATGCCATCTGGTCCAATTGGTCCAAGTGACATCCAACCATCTAAGAAGTCTTCTTGACTTTATAATATCAAACTCAAGAGAAAAGTCAAGAAAACACTAGTTTCATAAAAATTAATTTTGTATGAATTGGAGAATTACATGGAGCTAAAGGATTTCAGGAGGAAAAACCGATGAAGTATTCAGTTATAGGCAAAATGAGACTGAATAGTGACACCATTGTTACGATAAGTGGCAGAGGGGATGACTTACATAATGGCAAGGTTATAAACGGTGGTAAATATACAATTCAGTCCGTAGGAATTCAAAATACTCCATCTTATGGAAAAACAACGGTAATGCTTGTTAATGGAAATTTTGAGGATGATGAAATCTTGACTTGAAAGAGC
>JAIKZC010000180.1 GCA_024682575.1 Lachnospiraceae bacterium
CCCATTATTTTATTATCCTTAACAGAATATATAGGCTGAAAATAGACTTCAAATCTTTTTTCGGCAATGGCTGATTTCAATGCCTTTTCTATTGCTTTTTGCTTTATTGCGCCTTTCAGCATATCGTCAGTAAAAACATAATTATTTTTACGATTTTCCGAATATGCGTTATTTATGGCATATCTGGCAAGATCGCTTATAATTACGCTTGATTCCCTTATGAGTAACGATGATATAAAGATCATTGAAAGTTGAATAGGGACGGTTCCTTCACAGAAAGTCTGCAGATCAGCATATTTTAGTTTCCATTTTCTCGAAATTTCTTCGTTTGTCCGCTTTAAACGGCTTTTTGACAGAAGTATATAGTTGCCGTTTCTTGTATAAAATGAAAAATCATTTGGATAGTTCTTACAAATCCATTTGGCAATAGACGATAATTCGTCATTGACTTGTGGTATACCATAGACCATTTTAGAAGCTTCGTAATTATTTATTGAAATAGTAACAAGACTGAATGGTATTTTTTTCTCAAAAAATTCTCTTCCTATACGATCAAGTGCATCTTTATTTAAAAGCCTTGTGCGACCATCTCTGTACAGATCCGGGTTTTCGGAGGTTAGGTATATGATTATTATAGAAAGAATACTGAAATAGCTTGTTACCAGCATATGATAGAATTGCTTTCTGATAAGGATTCCAAATAATAAAAGCAGATTAAAAGACAGAAGGCCAGCCTGCATTCTTTTTGTAAGTAGTTTCCAGTTTTTTATTACCAGCAGAATAGAAACGATTATATAAAAATAGGTGCTGAAATAGATCATTTTGTAGAGCGAACAATTGTGATAACCGTCTGCAGCGATTGTATATATGGCAGATGTCCACGGAGTGGAAATTATCAGACAGCATGCAACAGCGGCAGGCAGTGATGTTACAAACTTAAAAAGCTTGAATTTTTTACCAAAATGATAGGTAGATTCGGCTGTATAGGCAAAAAGTGACCAGCCTCTTATTATGAAAGCCAGAAAATAAGCATGATTTATTGCATACATGATCCATAGAGGAAATTTAGTCCAGATTTCATTCATCTCACAGGATATTATGTCTGCTGATGTCATTATAAGATTTGCAAACATAACAAGCCAAAAGTATGTACTCTGTCGTGTGGGCAGATTTCTTCTGATACCATAAAAGACAAGTAATATTATCTGTATTGGAATTGTTGATATGGCAAAATCATAATTAAATGGGCTAATCCAGTTAATCATCATAAACTCCCCCCTCAGGAGCTGTTTTGTCCCTGTTATATTGATTAGACTTTCGGTAAAAGAAATTTCTCAAATTATAAATAATGAAACTATGTATATATATATTCTACTATAAGTGAATAGCCATACTCAAATTAAAGCTTTATAAACAAATATATCTTTATAGAATCTTTATACACTGGCAGTACGTTTAATCTCACCTTAAAAACTTTAGTTTTATAATATCTGTAAAGTAAGGATATTTCTGGAGGAGATTGGAAGTGCCGGGACATATGAGGATCAGAGATAAATTATCATCTTTTCAGATTATCATTCTGGGATTTGCGGGATTGATATTGTTGGGAGCGTTGCTGTTGATGCTTCCTGTCTCAACGCAAAGCGGAGCGGTAACAAATTTTGATAAAGCATTGTTTACGGCTACATCAGCTGTATGCGTGACCGGACTTGTTGTATTTGATACAGCATCTTATTGGTCATATTTTGGGCAAGTAGTTATTTTGACATTGATCCAGATAGGAGGATTGGGAGTTGTAACTGTTGCATCTTTTCTTACGATGCTTGCAGGAAGAAAAATCAGTCTGATGCAAAGACAGACCATGCAGAATGCATTATCAGCTCCTCAGGTTGGAGGAATAGTCAGACTTACGAGATTTATATTATTAACTTCATTTTTTATAGAGATTTGCGGAGCGTTTCTTTTACTTCCGGTTTTTATTCCAAAATATGGAATAAAAGGATTATGGATGTCGATATTCCATTCT
>JAIKZC010000182.1 GCA_024682575.1 Lachnospiraceae bacterium
AACTCGCAAGAATACAGATAAATTTATAGGTTAAATATTTGCAGACGGAGGAGATAATAAAATGGCTGAAGCAATGGATGATGCTGCAAAGCAGCAATTTCTTGCAAAACTTAAGGAACTTATTGCACTTGGAAAGAAAAAGAAGGGCGTGCTTGAGGACAGCGAAGTAAATGATTTCTTCGCAGGAATGGAACTCGGAGAGGATCAGTTTGAAAAGATCTTTGAAGTACTCGAGCAGAACGGCGTTGATATCCTCAGGATCAACAGCAAGGGCGGCGATGATGAACCGACAGATGATGAACTCGATCTTGAGGAAGATGATGAAGGAGATGTAGAGAATTTAGACATCTCAATCCCGGACAGCGTTTCAATAGAAGATCCTGTTCGTATGTACCTTAAGGAAATCGGTAAGGTACCGCTTCTTTCTGCTGAGGAAGAAATTGATCTCGCACAGAGAATGGAAGATGGAGATGAGGAAGCAAAGAAAAAGCTTGCAGAGGCAAACCTTCGTCTTGTTGTCAGCATAGCGAAGAGATACGTAGGCCGTGGAATGCTCTTCCTTGACCTTATTCAGGAAGGAAACCTTGGTCTCATCAAGGCAGTTGAAAAGTTTGATTATCGTAAGGGATATAAGTTCTCAACCTATGCTACATGGTGGATCAGACAGGCTATAACACGTGCGATCGCAGATCAGGCGCGTACTATCCGTATTCCTGTACATATGGTTGAAACTATCAATAAACTTATAAGAGTTTCCAGACAGCTGCTTCAGGAGCTTGGCCGTGAACCAACCCCGGAAGAGATCGCAAAGGAAATGAACATGCCTGTAGACAGAGTCCGTGAGATCCTCAAAATTTCACAGGAGCCTGTATCTCTGGAGACTCCTATCGGTGAAGAGGAAGATTCACACCTTGGAGATTTCATACAGGATGATCAGGTTCCGGTTCCTGCAGAGGCTGCAGCATTTACACTTTTGCGAGAGCAGCTTCAGGAGGTGCTTGAGACGCTTACAGACCGTGAGCAGAAGGTATTAAGACTTCGTTTCGGTCTCGATGACGGAAGGGCACGTACGCTTGAGGAAGTAGGTAAGGAGTTCAACGTTACCCGTGAGCGTATCAGACAGATCGAGGCAAAGGCATTAAGAAAGCTTCGTCACCCCAGCAGATCAAGAAAACTTAAGGATTATCTGGACTAAGTTATAAATGGCTAAATTATCAAAAAGACTTGAAAGAATTATCTCCTTTGTAGATAAAGGAGCAAAAATAGCTGATGTAGGCTGTGACCATGGCTTTGTACCGATAGAGCTGATAGAGAGAAATATAGCGTCAGAAGCCTGTGCTCTTGATGTAAATTCAGATCCGCTTTCAAAGGCCAAAAGCAATGCCGAAAGAGCCGGACTATCCGAAAAGATAAGCTTTTATCTGTCAAATGGCCTGGAAAAGCTGCCGGCCGGGAAAGCTGACACGGTGATAATTGCCGGAATGGGCGGAATTCTCATGGCGAGGATATTAGATCAGGGACCAAAAGATGTCATGGATGGATTAAAGACATTTATCCTGGCACCGCAGTCAGAATATGAGCATTTCAGACATTATCTTGCGGATAAAGGCTTTGAGATCAAAGATGAAGCGCTGATCGAAGAAGATGGGAAGAATTATCCCATCATAAAGGCAGAGCTTACGGGAAAAAGTTACAGCTATGAAAACGAAATATATTACAGATACGGTAAAATTCTTCCGGAGCGCAGAGATCCTGTGCTTCGGGAGAATCTTTTAAATGATATTTCCAATCTGAACAAACTGCTCGGGATAAGATCATTGCCGGAGACAAGAAGAAAAGAGCTTGAAAAAGAAAAAAGACTTGCAGAGGAACTTCTTCACGAAGATTGATACCGGGCTTTGAATATTTTTGCGTAAGCAGGAACGGAGGTATTTATGGCAGATGAAATGTGTACTGTAACATGGCGGGGGAAAAGTTATAGTTATGCCAAGGGAACCAGATATGCTGACCTGGCGAAGGATTTTCAGGAAAATTATGAATATCCTATAGTGCTTGCAGTAATCAATGGAAAGCTCAAGGAACTCCATCATGGCATACATGAGGATATAGAGCTTGAATTTGAGACACTGGCGGACTCTTCGGGACACAAGGCTTATAAAAGAAGCTGCTGTCTTCTTCTCATCAAATCTTTTTACGATGTAGTAGGAAGAGATAAGATAGAACGCTTTAAGGTGGAATTTTCATTTGGTTCCGGATATTTCTGTACGGTAAAGGGTGATTTTGATCTTACCGATGAAATTGTAGAAAAAGTCAAAAAACGGATGCAGGAGCTTATAGATGCAAATGTGCCTATCATGAAGAAAAGCTACCCGCTGGCTGAGATACAGGAGCGCTGCCATGCCTACGGAATGAAGGATAAAGAACAGCTTTTCCGTTATCGCATGGGTTCCTTCGTAAATATGTACCATATAAATGATTTCATGGATTATTATTATGGCTACATGCTTCCGAGCACAGGTTATATCAAGGTATTTGATCTTTTTAAATATAATGAAGGTCTCGTACTTGAAATGGCGAGAAGAAAAGCGCCTTCGGAGAAGCCGGAATTTCACGATACACCGCATCTTTTCAACACAATGATGGATGCGACCCGTTGGGCAGCAATGCTGGGCGTAGAGACGGTCGGAGACTTAAATGCCGTTATTTCAGACGGAAAATTCAATGATCTCGTGCTTGTTCAGGAAGCACTCCAGGAGCACAGGATCGCTGATATTGCAGAGGAGATCGCCAAGGGAAAAAGACGCTTCGTAATGATAGCAGGACCTTCTTCCTCCGGAAAGACAAGTTTTGCAAACCGTCTTTCGATACAGCTGATGGCACAGGGCTTAAAGCCTCATCCCATAAGCCTCGACAACTATTTT
>JAIKZC010000205.1 GCA_024682575.1 Lachnospiraceae bacterium
ACAGTCAAGGTTCAGTTTATAGTAACTGTGTTTCATTGACTCTACTTTGTCTTTACCATTCTCATCCGGCTCACGGATCGTTTTGAACGGTGTCCTCGATGAACCGAGGATAGTTCCTCCCCTTGTCAGTATTCCGGAAAAGTCAGAGACATCGAGCATACGATAATTCCCGTATATCAGACCCTGATAACCATTTAAAAATCCGTAGAGTTCTATCTGTTCTCCGCTGAAAACCAGTGATTTTACAACGCCTCTCATTGCAGCATTAAGTGCCTGGCAGTCTCCGCCACTGGTAAGCATTCCGATACGTTTCATAGATACTACCTCCTCACTGTCAAGTTTGCGAGTAATACCGTTTCTTGTCTTTGCTATTATAACTTATTTCAAGGTTTCCGTAAACAGATTTAGCCTTAAGCCAGCGCTTGACTTAACGGGTGTATCGGGGCTATAATAGCAAAGTAACTTTTGGAGAGTTATCGAAGTGGTCATAACGGGGCGCACTCGAAATGCGTTTGCTCTTCGGGGCACGAGGGTTCGAATCCCTCACTCTCCGCTTGAAAAAGCTATGTCAGATTTTCCGACATAGCTTTTTTATTTTTCTGATCATTTCCTACGGATTACATCTCTTACAAGGCTGATATCCCTGATCGATCAGCTCTTCACGGCTTCCGTTAAAATACATTTTATTTTTTTCTTTCATGTCAGAAACGCTTTCACAATCAGGATAATGAAACTTCTTTGTGTTGGTATTTGCAATATATTCACTTGTGCCGGCGGAATCAGAACTTTCCATTTTGGATGAACTGTCACCTGCCGCAGTAGTTTCGTTTTCCACTGTAACATCTTTTGCGCTGTCTGACAGCTTATTGCTTCCGTCAGAATAATCTATATCCACACCAGGCTGCTTATTTTCACAAAATACATCAAATTTTATTGCCTTTCCCGAGTCCTCGACCGAATGAGCTTCAATCCGCACTCCGTCACACAAAAGATTATTTCCTGTGAATACCGGTGTAACCTTGTAGTAGACGTGGTTTCCGCTCGATCTTATATATTCCGCTACCTTATTTTCATAGGGCAGCATTTCCTCTACGTTCATATATCTAGTGCCCGTGACCAGATTTTTCTCATTCGCATTTTCTCCGGTCAGCTGATAGCCTATCAAATGACATCTGTTATAAAGATATGGCGGATTTGAATCTACAATACCCGGATATTTATTCTGCTGCCAGCCTGTCGGCTTGATCATGCCAATATTTCCGCGTTCTTCCGTGGGCATCAGATCTTTTCCGATACAGGCTTCTGCCGGACCGCATCTTCCAAGTGAGTCTAAAGGGCTGTAATATTCAAAAGATTCCGTAGCGGATTCATCATTTCCCGAATCTGAACCTTTATCTGCTGTGGATATCCCTATTCCATCCGAAACAGATTTCGTCCCCGACCTTACAGTTACAGCAGTTGTTGCTATTAACGCCAACGCCAGAAAAGAAAAAATTAACTTCTTCAAAATCATCACTCTCCACACTTTTTAAATATTATAGCACTTTCGAACTAGAGTTCACAGCTATTATTTTGAAAAAATTATATTTCTTATTGATTTATCTTTATTTTCTGACGAAATAGTGTATAATAACAGGACTAATCTAAATAAAAATCTAAAATGTAACCCGAAAAAGTTGTAAAGAGCTGTGATCTTGTCTATGGCCGGACATTTATGATCGCAGCCATGAAAGTTGTTGTATGTTCGTACGATTTATCATTAATTCCGTCCTTCTGGGTGTTGCCCTTGCAATGGACGCTTTTTCCGTGTCCTGTGCAAACGGTCTGAATGAGCCCAAAATGAGACATTCAAAAATGGTCTGCGTTGCCGGAACCTATGCTTTTTTCCAGTTTCTGATGCCTATGATCGGCTGGTTCTGTGTTCACGCCATCGCCAGTTATTTTAATGCCTTTCAGAAATTTATCCCCTGGATAGCACTTATCCTCCTGTCTTTTATAGGCGGACAGATGCTGTATGAAGGTATAAAGGGCTGTGATGAGGAAAAGCTAGTTAAACTGACTCCCTATGCCCTTCTGCTGCAGGGTGTCGCAACATCTATAGATGCTCTTTCAGTCGGTTTTACCATAGCCGAATATAATCTGAGCATGGCCGCTGCCGCAAGCCTGATAATAGCTGTTGTAACTTTTATCATATGCATATCCGGGCTTTATATCGGACGAAAAGCCGGAATGCTCCTTGCCGGGAAAGCCTCTATACTTGGAGGTATCATTCTCATTGCCATAGGAATAGAAATTTTTATAAGCTGATCCCGCTTATACATACGCCGCTGCCCTTTTCTCCATAAAATCCGCAGCGGCGTATTAATTCGTCCATCGTTGCTGCGCTTGTCATTCCACTTATTCCGGGTGCATTATGAGCGGTATACTTTCCATTTTCTTTTGTTACGCAAAGGGTATGAACCATTTTCCCAACATCGTCTTTATCATTGAATATAGTAATTATCGCAACTTCCGACTCCGCTGCTATTCCTTCAAATTCATCCGGTTTTTCACTGAATTTTACTTTGTAAGCATTTCTTATAAAATAATCCCTGACCGCTGCCGGATCAGTTCCGAATTCTCCGGAAAGTGCAGCGCCATCCTCATAATATGAAGAAATGAGTTCCCTCAGATCCGGAAATCGCCTTACAGGACGTCCGATATTTTTAAGGAAATTAATCGCATTATAGCTGGCTATTATCTCACATCCGTTAAAGCTCATCGGATATCTGCCGAATAGCAGATCTTTTATTTCCCACTGATGCTCTATAAATCCCTTTTCATTTTTATATCTTGAAATATTTCTGCTGCGGTTGTTCTCATCCTGTTTTTCCGCAATATCTTTATGCAGGAATCTTCCGCCCTTATAAATATCATAGCTGAATGACCAGTTTTTTCTGTGTCTGTTTTGTTTTCGAAAAAAAGCATATATTCGAAGAAGACGTCTGTTTCTCTTCTCAGGTCTTTTAAGCTTCATTCCGAGAATAAAATTTGCTATGGCTGTAAGCATCCTCACACCTCGTGTAATCTGAAAAAGTACAATGTCTGACAATTCTTCATGCTATAATTTAGTTATCTATTTATTATAGCAGATTTTGCCCTTTTGTTTATTTTTTAAGCAGCTTTCTAATGCATTTACCTTATTAGCGAAAGGAAACTAAATATGGAAATAGGAGAAGCTTCCTCAACTTATTATCTCATCATCCGTCAGTCTGATGAATTCAAGGAATTTGAAGAAAAATATCATATTTATATGGAATCATTCCGATTACAGATAAACAATTTTCTCATCGATAAAACCCAGATTGACTGGAAAGTCCTGGATGATATCGCCGACTCTCTGGTTCCCGAGGATATGCGTTCTTCTCTCCTTTTTGCATATCTGATACTGATCAGAGTAAAAAAGGAGTATATAACTATATCCCATATGTTCAACTCCGGGATTATCTGCCGCATGTATGCAAGATGGCTTAAGCTTAACCGAGAGGACAGCTGTATACTGACCCGTTCCGGATTTTTATACGACATAGGAAAATATGCACTTCCTGACGAGGTTATCAATAAAAGCAGCAAGCTCGATGACCTCGAATTTGAACTCGTAAAAAACCATGCTTTTCTGAGTAAGGTTCTTCTAAGCAGGCAGACAGACATCAATCCTCATATTTTGAATGCCGCACTCCAACATCACGAAAGGGCTGATGGAAGCGGATACCCGCAAAAACTCAGTGCTGCTGAAATTGATAAATTTGCCTCTATGATAGCGATCGTTGATGTTTATGAAGCTATGACAAGCGCAAGGAGTTACCGCGAACCTCTATGCGTTTATCAGGTAGTTTCACGTTTTCAGGAAGATTCTCTTCACAAGTATGACTTAAATGCAGTTAATCATTTCCTGAATAATCTGGTAGATGACTTTATCGGAAGCTATGTAAGGCTTTCTAACGGACTTGAGGGCAGAGTATTGATGAAAAACAATAATGATCTTGCAAGACCTCTTGTTATGTGCGGTGATACTGTTGTTGATCTGACTCAGGATAAAACTGTCTCAATCATAGCTATTATCTGATAAGGCGGTGAATATGGCCACAGCTGGTTTAATACTTGGAATAATAGGTTTTTTGACCTCTTTTTTTCTCGTTGGAATGCTTTTCAGCGCTGCAGGACTTGCACTTTCTGCACTTTCCATGTCGAAAAAAGGCGGGACGAAGGCTCTCTTAGGCGTGCTATTTTCTCTGGCAGGCCTTCTTTTGCCGACTATTCTTATCGGAAGCTATATAAATGCGCCTCCCGAGCAGAAAGCCGCTATGCAGGAAACCGTAGCTTCTGTTTTTAACATTGACCCTTCCCTTTTCGGAAAATCTGATGATCAAGGCGAAATGACTTCGTTGAGTGATAATGATGCCGCTTTTGATCTCGCATCAGTTTCAGATGATTCAGTTTCTTCGGAAGCTGGCGAAGGCGCAGATGATGAGGACAACGATAAAGATAGAAACGAACATGAAAATACTGATTCCGATGGACTCTCTAAGAGCGTTTCAACAGATTATACGCTCCCTTCCGAGGACGAACTGAAAATTCCCGATACTGTAGCCGAAAAAACAGGTCTTGATGATATTGAAGAAGAAGTCGAAACGGTCGACGATGAAACAGCTGACAAGATCGAGGACGAACTTTCCACCGGTCCCACCGGCGATGACCTCACTTTTGATGCTGAATTTTATCCTTATTACGAGATGATAGATGATAATTCAAAGGCGCTCTACAGGCAGATATACGCTAACGCAGATATTCAGAACAGCCAGTTTAAGGCTGTAAATAAAGATATAAGCCGGAAGGAACTCAGCAATGCATTTGAAGCGGTTTTTTATGACCATCCGGAACTTTTCTGGCTGAATACTGCCTACAGTGCTTCTTATCGAAAAAACGGCGATTGTCTTGCGATCGACTTGAGCTTTAATTCTACTGCAAAAAATATTGATTCTTCTAAAGAGAAATTTAATTCTGCAGTTGAAGAAATTTTAAATAACGCAAAAAATCTTGGAAGCGAATATGAAAAAGAAAAATATGTCCATGATTCTTTAGCAGAACTCGATGATTATTCACTTTCCGCACCGCTCAACCAATCGGCTTACAGCTCTTTAGTAAACGGATCGACAGTATGCGCCGGCTACGCCAGGGCTTTCCAGTATCTTATGCAAGAGCTTGATGTTCCGACTTATTTTTGTGCAGGATATGCCGGAGAGGCTCATGCCTGGGACATCATCAAACTCGAAGACGACTACTACAATGTTGACGTGACCTGGGACGATACGGGAGATGAAAAGATCTGTAATTATGATTATTTCAATAAAACTGAT
>JAIKZC010000226.1 GCA_024682575.1 Lachnospiraceae bacterium
TTTTACGATATCCATATTTATAAAATATCTTCCGTTGACAATGGCATCATTTTCGGTAAATATTTTTATCCCCCAGGTTGACTGGGCTGTGTAATAATACTGTATCAGGTTGTTTTCCATCAGATCATTATATGCCTTATAATAGTCAGCCTCATTTCTATATTTTCCCCTTAAAAAACTGTCGAGGCTTTTCTGTCTTTTCAGATAATCAGCAATGGATATCAGATCCCTCACTGTATTCTTAATCTCATATTCAATCTGATTCCCCTTGTTTTCCATTCCCGCCTTCGTCTGGTTTACTCTCTCTTTTTCTATTGAGCGAAAGAAAAAAAGATTAGTCAGGATCATCGGTATAAGTATACTGACCGTAAGGATCACTATTCCTTTTTCTCTGAATTTTAATTTATTTATAAATCTGATCATTTAGCATATACCTCTTATCCCTGTATACGGCTTAAGCCCTCATCGAATTAACGATGAGGGCCTCCCCCTGAACCCGACTGGCGGATCGGATTCCTAAATGGTTTATATTAGAAGTCAGCTGGTGGGAACTGAACCTAATACCTTTATATTATATTACTTTTTGAAATTAACTCTGCAGCTATATTTTCTGCCGTTAATTTCTGCTATAAGCTTTACCGTACCCTTCTTTGAAGATGTCAGTCTGATGTGCTTTCCATCAGGTGATACGGAAACCTTGGCAATGCTCTGCTTATTTGTTGTCCATACAGCTGTTTTGATAGCAGTATCCTCAAGGCTTATCTCTGCAAAACTTTCGCTTGTCTTAAGCTTCTTTGCGATCGAAGGCTTTTCAACATTAAGAGTCTTTGTTACAGCCTTACCTCCAACAGTATACTCTATTACAGCTTTTGACGCTTTCTTTCTTACAATAAGCTTGCCCTTCTTTGTAACCTTTACGCCCTTTCCGCTTACAAGCTTGAAGGATCCTTTGTCTCCTTTAAGAATAAGCTTTTTAGCACCTGCGTTTACGGTTACGATACCTGACTCAGCAGAGTTAAGAGTTGTTGTGTCTCCCTCTGCTGCGATCTGATCAGCTGTTGAACTGCTGCCGTTTCCTGCTGTTGCCTTAGCTGCAGGCTCAGATGAAGGCTTTGTAGCATCTATCTGAGATACCGTATTATCAGATGGTGTTTCAGGTTTTTCAGGTGTTACCGGTGTTTCAGGTTCATCCGGAGTTACCGGTGTTTCAGGTTCATCCGGTGTTTCAGGTGTTTCAGGTACATCCGGTGTTTCAGGTGTTTCAGGTTCTTCCGGTGTTACCGGCTTTTCAGGTTCTTCCGGAGTTACCGGTTTTTCAGGTTCTTCCGGTGTTACCGGCTTTTCAGGTTCTTCCGGAGTTACCGGCTTTTCTGGATCTTCCGGTGTTACCGGTGTTTCAGGATCTTCCTGAGCTTCCTCTGACTCGATAAATTTATAATTATCCAGAGTCATAAGATCCTTTCCTTCTCCCTTAAATACCAGGAAAAGATTTCTCTCGCCCTTGACATTTGAAACCTCTGTCTCGAGCTCTGTATATCCGTCAGTCTCCGGAACTTCAACTGTTCCGATAAGACTTCCTTCAGGGCTGTCAAGGTGCAGCTCAATTTTTCCTCCCTTTTTCGATGACACGAGAGCACTGAACTTGCCTGCACCCTTTTCCCCGAAGTCTGCTCCGGCTATACTTGTCCAGTCTCCGTCATCGATGAACTCAAGCTGCATATTCATATCATCGATATTTCTTGCCTTGATACCCTTATTCCAAGCAATGGTCTCTGCCTCAATAGTTTCATAAGGATTTACCGCTTTAAGCTGGCTTACTCCCTGATATGTACCCTTGATAGGCTTGATCTTGCCCTTGGAATCTATAACTATAGGATCGATATGGGTTGAGCGGTATCCCTTTGCTTTACCCTCTTCCTTTGCTACTGTCTGTGCATGATAGATAAAGTAGCTCTTTCCTCTGAATACGAATGTTGCATGGTGGTTATTTCCGCCTACTCCAAACCATTTCTGAGGATTGTCGAACATTTCTCCTTCATATTTGAAAGGTCCCATCGGACTGTCACTTGTCATATAGCAGATAGTGCCGTATCCAGGATATCCTTCCTTATGTGGTGATGTAAAGTTCGAGCAGTAATTGTAATAATACTTGTCTTTATACTTAAATATTCCTGAATCCTCGAACATGCACGGAGCATCGATCTCCTTTGCAGGTCCGTCAAGACTTATCATATCATCGCCAAGCTTTACAACTCTGGCTGTCTTCGGATTGTTCTGTCCTCCATTCGGTACTCCTCCTCCAAAATAAACATAACCTGTTCCGTCATCATCAACCAGAACCGCAGGATCAAAGCACCATACAACGCCTTCACATCCCGGTGTTCCATAGCTTATGAGTGCCTTTCCGATCGGATCCTTCCAGGGACCTATCGGTGAATCGCCTTCGATAACGCCGATTCCGTTTCCGCCGTTTGCGAAGTAAACGAAGAACTTATCCTTGCCATCTATTTTCTTATAAGCGATGGCAGGTGCCCATGAGTTGTTAGCCCATTTAGCTGCGCCGTCTTTTCCTGCAACCTTGATCTGGCCGTGATCTGTCCAGTTGACCATATCAGCTGAGGAAATTACTCTTAAAGTCTTGATATATTCAAAACCGTTGTCTCTTAAATTGCCGTTGGCATCATACTGATAATCATCGGCTGTCATGTAAACGTAAACCCTGTCGTTGTAAACGATAGCGTACGGATCAGCTCCGAGTTCCTGTGAAACGAGCGGATTAGAATATCCGAGCTTCTTAGCAACTGCTCCAGTATCAAGATATTTAAGCTTTACGGCTAATTTTGCTCCCGATACATCTATATCGGATTTTCCGTTATCAAGATTAATATAATCTGTTACAAGATTTACAGTTTCATCCTTATCAGCATAGCCCTTAAGTCTGAGTTTGATCTTAGCAAAAAGGTCGTCCTCTGCCTCAAATCCGATGTCATCCCCTTTGACTTCGATCGTAAGGCGATTCTTTGCAAATTTATAACTTGCAGTTCCCTCTATTGCTTTATCATTAAATTCTACTTCCGTAACCTCCATTATTTCAGGAATGGCAATGGAAGCCTTCAACTTTTTATGTGAACCCTTCTCTATTTTTCCAAGCTTAAGACTTGCCTCAAGCTCTTCATTTATTACTCCCATGATCTCGCTCTCAGAGCCTGTAAGCGATGCAGACATATCGCTCTGTCCGCTGCCCTCTCCGGAAATGGAGTCTGAAACTCTGAAATAGTCAAAATCAACATATCCGCCCTTTGTCTTTGTAGCATAGTTAAAGAGTGCGAAACGGCTTCCCATGAAATGAGTCAGCTCATAGCTTAATTTGACTGTATCTCCAAGCTTTTTCCATTCTTTTCCGTCAAGGCTGTAGTAAAAGCTTACCTTATCTCCGCCTGCAAAATCATACTCATCTTTTAAGTAAACTGTATTTCCCTCAAGATCTGCAGATGCGATCTCCTTTGGCGAATCCTCTTTCTTAGAATCATTTGAAGATGCATCAACCATTACAAGCTTGGCGCCGTCTTTTGTCTTTTTAACAGCGATGTAGCTGTAATTATAAGAAAATGCTGCAAGTCCTGCAATATCTCCGTCCTTCATATTGGAAATATCGAGTTTTGTTGTTCCTGCACAGGTAGGTCCAAAGGTTCTCTGTGTCAGAGTATTTCTTGCCTCTAAAATGCTGTCGCACTTTCTGCCTGTGGTAAGTCTCAGCCATCCGTTCCTGTCGGTAAGTGACCAGTTATTGTTATCCGGATTGTGATTCCACTGCCATGCAAGGTCAAGATTTGAACCGTTGTAGTCGCTCTCTCCTCCCTTAGCGACTTCTGCCGGAGCTGCTGCCTTTTCGATAACAGATACATCATCTACATAAATATCAACGAGATCCTCTTCCGTTGTATTCTCTGCACTCTTCCATGGTGTTTCAAAGAAAAGTGTATCGATCGAAGTATCATCATCTTCCTTAAAGGTATAATTTCCGGTTACCTCAGTCCATTCGCCCTTCTTTGCCTCAACAGATCCAAGAGTATTGAAGTTCTCACCCTTACCTGTTCTCAAAGTCATGTTTATGGTCTGAGATTCATTCTGATCCTGCTTTACCCACGCTCTGAATGCATAAGTGCATCCGGGTTCAAAATCATCCTCAAATTTATATCCGATTCCGTCATTTGTCTTGCCGCGGTTAGCTGTTTTTGCAGCCTTGTCTCCGCTATGTGCGTCATCGGACTCTTCTATTTCAACATCCCCTGTTCCAGCTTCATGTTCATACTTATCCCAGCCGTCAAGACCTTTTTCAAAATCCCCGTTCTCGATTATTTCATCGGACTCTGTCGTAAATGAAAAATCATCTACATAGAAATCCATGAGATCATTTTCTTTTGTAGGCTTCTGTGTCCATGGTGTCTCAATGAAGATATGGTTTCTCTCGGGATTGAAAGGATGATCCTCGTTTTTGTCATGTACAGAATATTTCCCCTTAAATTCTGTCCATACTCCTCTCTTTGCCCTGAAACTTACGATATCTTCTCTCCAGAGATAATTTTCACCATTCTGAATCTCTACATGAAATTCCTTTTCAGCCGGACCTTCATCATATCTGATCCTGCCTGTAAGCGTATACTCTTTACCCTTTTCAAGCTTTCCGCTTACATCCTGGCATGCACCGCCGGCGCATGTCTGTCTGTTCTTGACCCAGATGCAGTAATTTCCGTCTTCGTCATATTCAGCACTTTCAGGCACGTCCATTGCATTTACTGATGCGATATCAAGCTCTGCACGCTCGGTTTCAGGTATTGACCATCCCTCTGTATCTCCGCTTGATGCATCTCCGTTTACAAAAAGTTCCACCCTTGCTCGGTTTTCATTCGGCTTCTTTTTCTTGCCTTCGGTAGAATCTGCAGCCTTAGGTGCCTCTTCTGAATATCCCTCTTCAAATTCCCTGTGCTCAGCATCATTATAGAACTCATCGGATTTTGTGAGTGAGTCTTCCCCATCTGACTCGATCGGCATCTCCATTTCAAGTTCTACTGTTTTTCCGTCACCGTTTTTACCGAGCATCGGCCAGCCATCTACAAATTTACAATCCGTAAGGACCGGTGTTCTTCCCACAGCACCATGATCCTGGAAAAGATATGCGTACCATTCGCCGTCCTCTGTATCTATGATACCTCCCTGTGCGACTCCGGCTCTGGTTCCGTTGTTCTCGAAATTTGCATTTAAGATAACTTTATCTTCCCAGTCAGAAGGATTTCCCGGGAAGCTCTTGCTTCTGTGGCATACTTCCTGCCTTACTCCGCCCTGTGGCCAGTTGATATTAAATACATAATAATAACCGTCTTTTTTAAGGACATGAGTTCCCTCAGATCCAACAATATATCCCTGTCCACTCTTGTTTCCGTTAAAAAGTGTTCCGCTCTTTCCGCCTTCTTTTATACCGGAAAGATCCTCATTTAATTCCTTGTAGCTTATAGTAGAATTTCCATATACAGCATAAGGTGTATCTCCATCAAAGAAGATAGCCATATCATGCATGGAAGTTCCGAGTTCATGTCTCTTCCATGAACCATTCTCGATATCATCTGTAGTAAATATGTAGGCTTCCCCTGTGGTATTTGAATTAAATCCTACGTAATAAATACCATTATGATATGCAAGACTTGCAGCCCACTGGCCTTTACCGTACATTGACTTGCCGTTTCTTAAGTTCATTTCATCTTTTTCGCCAAGTCTGTCATAAACATAGTTTACAGTCTCCCAATTGACCATGTCCGTGGACTTCATGATCGGAGCTCCGGGTGAGAGATGCATTGTTGTACTTACCATGTAGTAAGTTTTCCCTACTCTGATCATGTCGATATCCGGAACATCAGAATAGATGACCGGATTAGAAAATGTTTTTGTTTCCCCGTTTTGCGGAGCCGCAGCAATGCCAACAGGCGAAACACCCGTAGCTGCAAGCATCACAGCCATGCTGACCACTGCTGCGCGGCTCCTCATGATTTTTTTCCTTCCCATTTTTTCTCCTTCTCATAAACGGCGCTTCCCAGACGCCTCAATGCATTGTTTAGATTTATGTACATTTTGCCATAATCAACTATACAATTCATCCCTGAAAAGTTAAGGAGTTAGGATGGAATTTTATTATTTACTTTAGTTTTTATGATTTTTTTATAATTGACTTGCAGATTTTTCAAATTGCCTGTTTAAATTATGCAAACAGCCGGATGACAAGCTTAATTACCATAAAAAAGTTTATCTGATATCTACAGGTTTTTGTTTTAGTACTTTTCCTGTTATGCCGTTCGCCCTAAAGCTCCTACGAGGTGCGCTCTCGCTTAGCGAACGCCATGGTTGGAGCAGGGAATTCAGGGGGCATTCGGCTCATTTTTGACTGAAACAGGAACTTGGTGGGGAGTTGAGCGCCTTAAAGATAAGAGCGGCAAATGGTATCAACAATCAACAGATATTGATGTTGTCGGTATTTCTTCAATAGAAAATACTGCAGTGATCGGTGAATGTAAGTTTAGAAATGAAAAAATAGATAAAGGAATATATGAAACTTTGATCAGTCGTTCCAGGCTGATTCCCGGAAAATACAATATAATAAAATATTTTCTTTTTTCATTAAGTGGATTTACAGATTGGTTTGATAAAATAGATAGAACAAATTTAGTTTTAATCACTGTTGATGATATGTTTAAATAAATCATTGTTGATCCCGGAGTCGTTGAAAAATATTTACTGGATCACACGGAATCCGCATTAAATGCGGATTCCTGCAATAAAGTGACCAAAACATATAGACTTATAACATCGATTTCAACATCTCGATGGTCTTTAAATCCTCCGCAGTAACTTTGATATTTCCTATGGTTTCGTTGCCGTCAGGGTCTGTTACTTTCATTTCTATTATTGTGCCTTCACGGAATTCTCCCCCGAATGCCTTTCCAAAAAAGTTAAGTGCTCTTGGGTGCTGTGACTTGAAGGTGTTTATTCTTTCTGCAAACTGCATCATTTCAAACGGATTTGCCATTTCTAAATATTCCTTTCTTTTAACTTAACAGTGTTCTATTATATCTCAAAACTATCATTTTAACTAATAAAATATAATTCATAAATTCTCATCTAATATTATCGAAAATCCAATACAAGTTAGCAAGCTCTAACGATGATAATTTTTTTCAATTCCGGCAAAAAACAATTCACAAAATAACTCGAATGCCTTGATTTTACTATTGTTTTAATTTTCATACTTCTTTTATTTTTTCTTTATATTTGTCAAAATATTCTTTTGTTTATTAAGTAATTGTAGTATAATTATAAAATACAAGTTAACTACAGGAGGGAATTATATGAATCAGTATTCAATGGTAAAGCGTTATTTTGACCTTACGGGTCAGGTTGCTGTTGTTACCGGTGCTTCCACGGGACTCGGTGTTCAGATGGCACATGCTCTCGCAGATGAAGGTGCAAGCCTTGTCCTTCTTGCAAGAAGACAAAACCTTTTAGATGAAAATGCTGCTGCTATTTCAAAGGAATATGGCGTTAAGGCAGTTGGATATGCCTGCGATATCACAGATACAGCCAAAGTCGAAGAAGTTGTGGATACTATCATGAAAGAGTTTGGAAGGATCGATATCGCCATTAATAATGCCGGCACAGGTGCGGTAGCTCCTGCTGAAGATATCACCGATGAACAGATTGAAAATGAGCTTAAGATCGACCTTATCGGAACCTTCAAGGTCGCAAGGGCAATCGCAAAAAAAGCCATGATCCCTGCAGGTTATGGCCGCATTATAAATATCGCTTCCATGTATGGTCTCGTAGGTAATAAGATTGCTCCTTCATCTCCTTACCACGCAGCAAAGGGCGGAGTTGTCAATCTGACAAAGGCTCTCGCAGCTGAATGGGGTGCTAAGGGAATCACTGTAAAC
>JAIKZC010000227.1 GCA_024682575.1 Lachnospiraceae bacterium
AATGCTTCTGGTATTAAGCGTATGCGGACAAACAGGGGTAATAACCATCATTCTGGCTGTCGGCTCTATTATAGGACCACCTGCAGACATAGAATATGCCGTGGAACCTGTAGGCGTACAAACTATAAGTCCGTCTGAACGATATGTACCAAGTTCACTTCCATCAACCTCAAGCCTGTATTCGGAAATTTTCAAATTTGAGGAATTATGGATTACAATATCGTTTACAGCTCTTGACTCGCCCTTTATCGTACCATCTTCTTTATAGACCTTGCCGCAAAGCATCATTCGCTCTTCTATGCTGTATTCCCCGGCAATGATTTTTTCCATTGCCTCAGGTATCTGACTGACTTCAACATCAGTAAGAAATCCAACTCTTCCGAGATTTATGCCAAGCATCGGTATTTCGTGACTTGAAATATCCCTCGCAGCGGTAATAAACGTACCATCACCGCCAAGTACGATAACACAGTCTGTACCATCAGAGATATTTTTTACAGGAGTATAATTTCCAAGTCCATCAGGCTTGGAAACATGAAGTTCTACTATCTTTCCGGCATCCTCAAGGATCTTCCTTACAAGATTGGCACTCTTTAACTCTCTGTCTCTGTTTGCATTAACTACTATCAAAAATTGATTCATATTATTTATCCAGTACATTGTGAGCTGAGTTTACAATAGACTCAACTAAATCATGCTGAAATCCGCCATCAGCTGTTTCTGCGTTTTTGCTTATATGAAGGAGGTACTCTATATTTCCCTCAGGTCCTCTTATTGGAGAAAAGTCAAGTCCCAAAACTATGAAGCCAATTTCTTCAGCTACTGCTATAACATTTTCTATAACTTCAATATGAACTTTTTTTTCTCTTACAACGCCTTTTTTTCCGACTTTCTCACGACCTGCCTCAAACTGTGGCTTTATAAGGCATACCATTTCCGCATCATCTGAAAGGATATTAAATGCCGCAGGAAGTATTTTTGAAAGAGAAATGAAAGAAACGTCTACTGACGCAAATTCAGGATGATCACTGATATCTTCCTCAGTCAAATATCTGAAATTTGTTTTCTCCATGCATACTACACGGCTGTCACTTCTCAGTTTCCATGCCAGCTGTCCATAGCCAACATCTATCGAATAAACTTTTGAAGCACCATTTTGAAGCATGCAGTCAGTAAATCCGCCTGTAGAAGCTCCGATGTCCATACAGATCTTGCCATCAAGATTTATCGGAAAAACCTCCATGGCTTTTTCGAGCTTTAATCCGCCTCTGCTCACATACTTCTGTGGCTTTCCCTTATATTCAATAGTGACTTTTTCATCGAAGGTAGATCCGCATTTATCTTCGCGCTGTCCATCGACAAACACGTCTCCGGACATTATATAAATCTTTGCTTTTTCTCTGGACTCGGCAAGTCCCTGTTCTACCATCAGAAGATCTAATCTTTTCTTTGCCATTTAATCCTGTCCTATAACACTAATTACTTTTTCTACAACGGAATCAGCATCAATTCCTGTAATTTTCTTTAATATATCAACATTACCATGCTCAATATATGCATCTGGAATTCCGATATTGATTATCGGAACATTTGCATTTATCGAATCAGCATAATGCCGTACTTTCTCGCCATATGCACCATTCAGAACATTCTCTTCCATAGTAACCAGAACTTTAGCTGATTTAACAGCATATGCAACTGCTTCTTCATCGATCGGCTTTACAAATCTGGCATTGACCAGAGATACTTTATAACCCTTTTCTTTAAGTTTTTCTCTGACATCAAGCGCAGTCTCTACCATAGAACCTACAGCAAAAAGCCATATGCCGCCCTCATCATAAAGTGTCTCTGACTTGCCCATTTCTATCGGTGCACGGAACTCATGCATTTTATCGCAGGCAGTTCCACGACCGTATCTCATAGCGATCGGACCGTCAAATCCAACGGCAAATTTAAGCATATCTGAGAGTTCCCATTTATTCTTAGGAGCCATAATGTGCATATTGGGAATAGATGAAAGATAAGAAAGATCAAATACTCCCTGATGAGTTTCTCCATCAGCACCGACAAGACCCGCCCTGTCAATGGCAAATACAACATGAAGATTCTGGATGCATACATCGTGCAGAACCTGATCATAAGCTCTTTGCAAGAAGCTTGAGTAAACAGCCACAACAGGTGTCATACCTCCTGCTGCCAGTCCTGCCGCAAATGTAACCGCATGTTCTTCAGCAATTCCAACATCAAAAAATCTGTCAGGATAAAGATTCTTAAAACGGTTAAGTCCTGTTCCATCAGGCATTGCAGCTGTTATCGCGCATACTTTCTCATTACTTGAAGCAAGCTTTATCATTACAGTTGAGAAAATATCTGTCCAGCCGGCTTTTTTCTTATTTGCTTTCGGAAGTCCCGTTTCTATGTCGAAAGGTTCAGTTCCGTGGAATCTTGCAGGATGGCACTCCGCTGGTGCATAACCTCTTCCCTTTACAGTACGGACATGGATAAGAACGGCATGGTTGATCTTTTTAGCCACATTGATCAGTCTGCACATAGTCTTTATATCATGTCCGTCAACCGGTCCGAGATAAGTGAGACCCATATCTTCAAAAAGCATTCCCGGGACAAAAAGCTGTTTTACTGAATTTTTATAACGCTTCAAGCTGTCAACTACTTCTTTTCCGCGTCTTGTCTTCTGAAGCATATTCTGAAGATTGACCTTAAAATCCTGGTAT
>JAIKZC010000240.1 GCA_024682575.1 Lachnospiraceae bacterium
TATAAATGTCCCCGTTGGTACAGAATAGTTGATGAACTTCCGCACACGGCAACAGGTAAAAAAATGCACTATGTAATGAAAGATCAGGCTGTAAAAGATTTAGAAGCTGGATTATTGATAAGAGGATAAGAATGAGGGAAAAAATCGTTGTTACTTCTATGGGCGCAGTTACTCCCATAGGTATAGGTGTAGAAAATTATTGGAATAATTTAATCTCAGGTAAATCAGGAATCGCAAGAATTGAGAGCTTTAATCCGGATGAAATGCCTGTTCAGATTGCTGCTGAAATTAAGAATTTTAATCCGGAAGAATATATGGACAAAAAACTTGTCCGTAATACTGACAGATTCTCACAATTTGCTTATATCGCTGCAAATGAAGCCCTTAAGGACGGTCTTCCTGTTGAACCGGAACGTATGGGAATCGTGCTCGGTACTGCCATGTCAGGTATAACACCTACAGCAGAAACACAGGAGAAACTTACGCTCTCAACCAGAAAAATGGTAGAGCCGCGATTTGTTCCAAGAATTTTAGGTAATATGGCAGCTACACAGATAACAATTACACATGGAATAAAGGGACCGAGCTTTACAGTGTCAACTGCATGTGCATCCGGTGGAGACGCAATAAGTGCAGCAGCAAGACTTCTTCTTGCAGAAGAGGCTGATGCTGTAATAGCAGTGGGAGCAGAATCAAGTATATGTCCTCTTGTTATGTATTCTTTAGCAAGTGCCAGAGCCCTTTCCAGAGAAAATGAGGATCCACAATCAGCCTGCCGACCATTCGATGAAAACCATAACGGATTTGTAATGGGTGAAGGCGGCGGAGCAATTGTTCTCATGAGAGAATCAGATGCATTAAAAAAAGGTATTAAGATATATGCGGAACTTGCAGGATGGGCAAATACAGCTGATGCTTATCATATGACAGCACCATCTCCTGATGGTGACGGAGCCGGACGCTGTATGCAGGCAGCACTTGATAAAGCCGGAATGAAATCTGAAGAAATAGGCTATATAAATGCTCATGGAACAGCCACTAAAGAAGGTGATAAAGATGAGGCTTCTGCGGTAAGCCGTATATTTAAGGAGCATATTCCTTATATCGGATCCACAAAAGGTGCTACTGGCCATATGATGGGTGCCGGAGGACTCACAGAAGCAATAGCTTCGATCCTTTCGATAAATAAAGGAGTTCTTCCTCCTACACTTAACCTTGAAAATCCTGCATTTGAGCTGCCATTTGTAAAAACCGAGGCTATAAAGAAAAATATAACAGCTTCAATGAGTAATGCTTTTGGATTTGGTGGTCAAAATTCAAGTCTTATTTTCAAAAAATATTAATAAAAAGGAGCGGTTCACGTTTAGTGTAACTGCTCCCTTTTTATATCCAAATCTTTACTTTATATTTAAATTGTTTTAGTTTTTTTTGCTTTCAAAAAATTCTGTTCATCTACTGTTTTTATTACCTGACGAATCCCCTTTGAAACAGCAGGAATACTGAGAACAGCTACCGTAGCAATCATTTCAGGAAGAATATAGGTCATATTATATAAAACTGTGTAGATAAATGGATTCATATTTTCCGGTGCATAGGATTTAAAAAATATATATCCTGATACAACATGCATTAAATATCTTGAAACTGCACCTACAATATATCCAGGAATCAATCCCTTTGGCTTTCTTGCAAATATTCCAGCCAGACCAAGTGCTCCAAACGCTAACGGATAATCAAAAAGAGCCTGTACCGGATGATATATATATCCTCCGAAAGCCATCTGCAGCATTCCGTATGCAACTCCGGATACAATACCAACCTTAGCTCCATAAGTATATCCAATTAAGCAGATAAAAAACATTGAGAAAAGTGTTATAGAACCACCAAATGGCAATGAAGCAAATTTTATAAATGATGTTACATATGCAAGTGCTATAGCTGCAGCACAGAACGTAAGCTCCTTTGCGGTCATTGGCTGCGAATTGGTTTTTCTGAATTTAACTACAAGGGCAAATACTGCAAGAGTAATTACTATAAGCAATATCAATCCCGCATTGGTAGGGTTGTAGGCATAGTCAGATTCTGACCAGTTAAAGAAAAGTGACATAAAAAAATCCTCCTTAAGTGATTTAGGAGGGGAGCGTATAAAATATTAATTTATACATAAACGCCTTCCTACGCCGGTATTATCCGGTTCAGGTGTTGAGGGTCTTTAACAATAATATTGTTAAAATCTCAGCAAAAGCTCCCCTGGCATAGCAGCAATCATAGTCTGCTAAAATAAGTTCCAAATCAGCATTTTAGAGTCTATTTAATCTCTTGTCAATAGTAAAAGTTATGGAGTATTATATTTCAGATGATTTTTATAAGGAGATAATTAAATGACTGAGATTTTTTCAACTTCTAATATAATAGAGGCTCTTGCATATGCTCTTATAGGACCTGTTATACTGATATTGCTTGGACTTATTATTCATTATCTGGATCTGATCCTGACAGGAGCTATAGCAAAAGCAACTAACAGCACTATAGCTTTTATTTTCAGAAACTATCTGACTTATTTCGGAACCGTTCATCACGAACTTGCTCATGCATTATTTGCATTTATTACAGGCGCAAAAGTTCTTCGTATAAATCTTATTCCAAGAGGAACAAAACTAGGAAGCGTGGAATTTGAAACAAGAGGTAATATTTTTTTCAAATCAATTCAGCTTTCATTATCTGCAATTGCCCCGGTTATATGCGGAGCTGTGTCAATGTTTATAATGATCTATGCAATACTTCCAAAATGCAGCCTTGCCTGGCACTATATATTATTTGTATATATTTTTATCAGCATATTTTTTCATATGACTATGAGTACCCAGGATATCAACAACTTCTTAAAAGGATTTCCTGTATGTTTACTCATCTTATTTGTTATATTTTTATTCATAAAACCTGATTTTTATGCCATATTCGATAATATCAGATCTGTTTTATCCTAAAATAACCTTAGACAAAAAAGACTCCGCAGATTTCTGCAGAGTCTTTTTTTCTTATGCTATAAGTTTATAATGTTTCAAAGCATTATATATACCATTTTCATGAATGTCATCAGTTACATATTCTGATACTTCTTTAGCCTCACAAGTACCATTTCCCATGGCTATTCCATGTTCTACATATTCAAGCATCGTAAGATCATTCGGTCCATCGCCAATGGCATATGTATTTTCATGAGGTATATTCAACAATCTACAGGTATCTCTTATACCTGTTGCCTTTGATGTTCCCTTTGGAATAAATTCGATTGCCTTGTCATAGTGAATAATAAAATCCATCTCATCTTTAAGAGCATCCATTACTGCATCAGCATCTGTTTTCTCAATAATATCTGCAGTAAATTTACTCACCTTTTCATTTGCCTTAAATTCACTTAAAGGCTTCGCTTTAGATCCCATGCTATCCCACAATAATTGTACAAACTCTCTTTGAACGAATTTCTGCGTATCAAACCAATGAAACTCAGGACCTTCTATTATAGCCGGCATATTATATTTATCGAATAATGCTACTGCCTTATCGATAAGTTCTGAGGATAGCGTATTCTCATAGAGCACTTTTCCATTCATCTCAATATGATTTCCGCATGCTGCAACGACTCCGTCGAATCCAATTTCCTTTATCCTGTCATCATCAATATTTGCTCTCGCACGTCCTGTACATATAAAAGCAAGATGTCCGTTCTGATGTAATTTTTCTATTGCCTTTATTGTACTTTCAGGCACCTCCATCTTATCATCCCAGGTTGTCCTATCTAGATCAAAAAATACTATTTTGGGCATAATATACCTTTCTTAAACATAATTAAAAAACAGCAATATTAAGAAGGCACATCTGATAGTTAATATTTTCCTTTTGATTAAGCGGCCAGTTCAAAGTTGCCACATTGTTTATCTTTAACAGATGTTTTTCATTCCTTTTATTAATATCACCCATTGCCTGAAGAGCGCCTTCAACGCCTCCCTTGGCACCTGTACGACTCATTTCACATCCAAGGAAAAATCCTTTTCTTACAAGCATATTTATATCATCATTGAGTTTTTTTACCTGATATAGATCTTCTCTCTTTATACGATCCTCAACAGTCTTTTCTGTCTTACCTATATTTGAAAGTCCAACAGCCCATATCCAGACAAGCATATTCAAAAGCTGGCTATGAACGCCAAGAACTGTGGCATAATCATATTGCTGAATTCCTATATCTGAATTGTGAACTCTGGTTTTTGCAAAAATTTCTTCAAGTTTTTCGAGCATGAGAGGAGCAACATCTTCAAGGTCTGTTTCTCTTCCCTTTTTATTCATCTCTTTTATCATCAGATCAGCATAGGATGCATAATCCTCATCTGAAATACCCACAAAATCTCTTACCTGAATATCAACATCCGGATCATTTTCAAGTCCATATCTTGAAACTGCTTCCTTCATGGCATTTTCATCTCTGTCAAATAAACTTATAAAAGAAAAATGTTCTTTTAACTTTGCGAGATCAAGATCATTGCATCTTCCCGCACCCAAGATCGCAATTGAACGATCTTTTTCAGAATGTTCTATGATATAATTAGTAACCTTTTCGCGATAGTCAGCCCATTCCTCATATGCATTTGGAAGAAGCAGCATACCTGAAAGTTTCTGATAAAGTTCTGCGCCTGTCATTATTTTTTACCCTTTTTTGCTGCATTTTTTCGGCTTAGAGCTGCAAGCTGCTGAGCCATTTTTTTGTCATTAGCCTCTTTTGAGCTTTTCTTTTTTCCTAATTTACCCATAATTTAGCCTTCCTAGATAATTCAATAAATATATTGTTTTACTGCATTTTTCAAAGTCATGCATTTTGTATTATATCACTAAAGTAAGAATAAAAAAATCATTAGGCATAAATCCAATAATTTTGCATACTATCAATTTCTTATCCATGATCATCTTTCAAATATAGATTTTTGATGCAAAGCCTCAAAAATCCCTCAAACAAGCCATTTAATTGTGGCTGCGCTGCGGGCCTGTTTGACACATGTTAAAGTTTATCATACGGAACCCGCAGTAAATGCGGATTCCTGCAATAAAGTGACCAAAACATATACTTTTTAATTGTTCAATAAAAGGTGGTTTAATTTCATGAACAGTTTTAAGCTAAACAAATGCGTCCTCCGGGATTGATAAAACACCGGAAAACGCATTTATTTAATTTATCTAACTTATTCCACGATATCAAGCAAAAGTGTTCACGAAATCAGATGTTTTATTGAACACTAATTTTTAACATTAAAAGACTCTTCCAAAATATAATTCTGTGGAAATTCTTCATATTCTTTTCCATCTCTTTTATAATTCCCAGAAGCTATATATTCAGATGCTCCAGTATTTTTATTATTCTGCAGGCTTCTTTCAAACATTGCAAGTGCATATAATTCGTAATCATTTTCTTTGAGATATTCAAGTTCCGCAAATGTTACTTTTTTGCCTGAAACTATCTTAGAATAAATCTGCATACATTTAGCCTTTACCTTTTTTGGATCTTTTTCAGATTCATTAGCCTTTGCAAGTTTTTCTCTTACCTTCTCAGCTTCTGCTTTAATATATTTATCCAGAGTACATTTGGCCTCATTATATCCTGCAATTTTATTCTTCGATATATTGTTGATATCTGAATTCATTATAATTGATCTCCTTTAATCTCTGCATCTATATTATCGACTGAAGAAACCTCTAATTTAAGCCATTTGTTACTGTTTTTTGTATACCTAATGATTAATTTTAATTTAGAACTTTTTTAGATACATTTTATCTTGTCTACTAATTTTGTTCACAGGCTTTTGCTAATATATACTCATCAGAAACAGTTACAGCCAATTTAAGAATAATATGACCGTAACTTTTAGATGATACATTAATAAAACCCTTTTTTTCATACTCCCCTTATAGCCGCTTAAAGTCCCCCTTTAAGCGGCTTCCTCTTTCTATAAGAAGTTGTTTCCAATGTAATAGCATAATTCACAGATATTTCAAACTTTTTGAACCCATTTTTTCTAAGAACCTTCGTAATTTTATATCAAGGGGAAAGTAATCAATATATCCCTCAAAATTTGTGTTGGATCTCTAAAACTGGTCAGAGATCCGGAACGGAGGAGAACATGACTATAAAAAGAACAGCAGCAATATTACTCGCAGGTATAATGATGGCAGCAATGAGCACAAGTGCATTTGCAGCAACATCTATAATTAAGCCACAGGCTCCAAGAGTAACTCAAACTGCAAGTATTCAGCCGGCAGCAACAGATAACCATGAAGAACTTAAGGAAAAATATGAAAATGAAGAATATCTGAATGTAGATGAGCTGGAAGATAAAATTAACAGCATTTCAGACAGCACACTTAAGAAGAGTCTCAAAAAGCTCCTTAAAACTTACAAAAAAGCTCTTAGTGCAGAATCAAAAGCCCTTGCTAAATCATCCAGCTCAAGCAGCACACTTGCTACACTTCATCAGGCAGTAATGGATGCAAGAAATCAGCTTGTAAATGCTCTTAATGCAGGACATATCGCTGCTACACCTTATATGACTCAGCCTGTAGCTAAATAATATTTTTCATCAGTTAATATTTCTAAATCATATAATCTTTAAGCCTCACGTCATAGTGAGGCTTCAAAGTGTAGACAAAGTCCACGGCATGCGCCGTGGATTTTTCTTTGAAAAAGTGCCATAAACCCAGTATTTATCGGGAATTACGGCACTTTTTCTGGTATAATAGAAGTATCTGTAAACGGCAAGTAGAAACCAGCAAATTTTGGCAGTTTGTATCCATCACTTTTTGGCAGTTAACAACCAGCAGATTTTGGCAGTCAGAAACCGCCACTTTTACTATTACCCACGGAGAATCTCTCCGTGGGTGTTTTGTGTTTGCGCGCCATGGGCGCGCTCTAACGGGTGAAAGTCCCGAACATGCCCAGATAGTGGGAAGTGTATAGCTGAACAGCAAGGGTGTCCATCGTG
>JAIKZC010000242.1 GCA_024682575.1 Lachnospiraceae bacterium
TAAGTATAACGAATCTTAATATTCAGTTCAATTCTAAAGGTTGATTTATAGAGGGCTAAAGCTTAAAATATAACATACTGGTTGAAGGCTGCAGATCATAGGGCAGCGGGACAGGAGATTATTATTTATAAAAAGTATTACGAAAGGTTTTAATATGAATAAGAGTAAATTAATTGACAGATTCTTTAACTATGTAAAAATCGATACACAGTCTGATGAGAGCAGTGCTGCTTCGCCATCAACGGCGAAACAGCATGATCTTGCAAAAGTGCTTTATGCTGAACTTGAGGAGATGGGCGCATCAGATATATATTATGATAAAGAGCATTGTTATCTTTATGCTTCAATTCCCGGTGTGAAACCGGCTATAGGATTTATAGCTCATATGGATACATCGCCTGCTGTAAGCGGTGCAAATGTAAAACCCAGGATCATAGAAAATTATGACGGGAACGACAGTTTACTGAAAACTGAGGATTATCCTGAGCTTCTCAACCATATCGGAGAAAATCTGATCGCAACAGATGGAACGACTCTTCTCGGGGCAGACGATAAGGCCGGTGTGGCAGAGATAATGAACATGGCAGAGTATTTTCTTAAGAATCCGGAAATTGCACATCGTGAGATCAGAATAGCTTTCACGCCGGATGAGGAGATTGGAAGGGGAACTGACCATTTTGACATAGAAAGATTTTCGGCTAAAGAGGCTTATACCGTTGATGGCGGAAAGCTTGGTATCATAGAGTATGAAAACTTTAATGCAGCCGAGGCAAAGATAAGAGTACATGGCAGAAGCGTACATCCGGGCAGTGCAAAGGGTGTAATGCTAAATGCCCTCACAATGGCAATGGAGTTTAATGCATTGCTTCCTGAAAATGAAAGACCTGAATATACAGAAGGCTATGAGGGCTTTTATTTCCTTGAATCAATGAAGGGCGATGTGGAGAATGCAGAGCTTTCATATATCATAAGAGACCATGACAGTGATAAATTCGAAAAAAGAAAGGCTCTAATGGAGGCCTCTTTAAGCTTTATGAATACAAAATATCCTGCAGGAAGCTTTGAAATTGAAATGCGTGACCAGTATTATAATATGGTCACATACATGAAGGATCATATGTCCTTGATCGAAAATGCCAAAAAGGCATTTGAAAAATTAGGTGTCAATGTAGTGTGTGAGCCTATCAGAGGAGGAACAGACGGGGCAATGCTTACATATAAAGGCGTTCCTTGTCCTAATCTCTGCACTGGTGGATATAATTATCACGGTAGATTTGAATATGCTTCGATAGAGGAGATGGGAAAATCTTCAGAGGCGCTTATTGAAATTGCAAAAATGATCTAAATAAAAGAACAGCTGTCCCGGACTATTCCGAAGCAGCTGTTTTTCTTTAAGATATATGGTCATATTGATTAACGAGACCTTTTTGATGGATCACATTTTTTAAATTTTTCTTTATAACAGTGGTCATCCAGAGATCAAAATTCAGATCAAAATTCGGATCATAGCTTTGACAGGCCTGAAGAAAGGCTTTGTTTGCCTCACGATCTATAGTTTCATTGTCTTCATTGGATTTTGCATAGATTTCCTTAAAAGCATATGAAATATTCTGGATTGACTTTACGTTATTTTGATAAAGCTTCTGCCAATAGTTTTCAGCAGTCTTTTTGTCCTGTGCCTGCATTGCACTATGCAGGATATAAAGTAACTCTTCATTTGATGACATTGATTCTTTCCCCTATCTCTCATAAGTGTTATGTACACATAATACCACGCAGATAAGTAAGATTTCAATAGTAAATAGGTCTGATCATCATAAAATGATGTTTAGAAATCGATTTTCGGCTTTTTTTGGAAAGTGCCATCATATTGGTTTACCAGTTCATCCTGACGGATCTTATTTTTCAGGGTAGTCTTTATGACATTAGAGATCCACTGGGTGAAGGTCATATCAAGGATGGTTGTATAACTTTGACAAGCGTCAATAAAGGCAATAATAGCCTGTTCGTCAATATGCTTTTTATCGGCCTCTGTTTTGGCATAGACGTCCTTGAAAGCTTTGGTTATCTCGAAAATCTGTTCTTTGTTGTTTTCATATAACTGTCTCTTATAGTTCTGTTCGGCTTCTATATCATTTTCTGATATTGCCTGCTGGAGACCGAATACGATATATTCATTATTTGAATCCATAAGTATTCCTCCTAGGTCTGTTATAGACCATAAAACCTGATTGCAAGACTATTATGCACATCGGATTAACGGCCATCGTATCGGTTGCTGAACGATATATCTGAAAATATAGTTCTCAGAATTCATATCGGCATTTTATAAGCAATTGAATAGGGTTAAACGCATTCAAAAGATATATTTTTTTATTTGTAAATGTTATAATTATATAAAATTAAAAATAGCAAAAAGAATTGTATTTTTCAAGGCTTTTAAATGATATTTTGAAATTATCTTCTAAGAAAAGCATTTGCAAATCTATAGTCTTGAATTTTGGGGGATCAGTATTGTGTGGAAGAAAATAGGATATACCATTGTAGTCATACTTGCTACTTTAGGCGTTTTGTTTATTATACTGCTTATGCTTCCAGAGGACGAAGAGGAATATAGCAGTGAGAAAGAAAGTATTTCGGCCTCAGAAGGAATTTTGTCAGAAAAATATGATGAGGGCGAAGAAGATTACGTCGTTCATGATGATTCAGATGAGGAGGAGTCTGAAGCTGATCAGAATGATCAGGATAGCGAAGACCTTGATGATAGTGATGACATTGATGATCCTGAAGATAATTCTGATGTTGAAGAAGCTATTCTGGCAGAGGTTAATATTCCTGAATCAGAGATAGGTGATGAGAAAATCAGTTTCAAGACTTCAACGCTTGATAACGAAGAGGTCTCAGAGAAAATCTTTTATGATTATGACCTGACGGTCGTCCTGGCGTGGGGAACATACTGCGGTTCATGTATTGAGGAAATGGAGGATTATTCGGCGCTTTATGAGGAGCTTCCGGAAAATATAAACGTTATTGGAATTGTCTGTGATACCTATGATGGGATTGACAGAAATGTTGACGAAGCAAATGAGATTTTGGACGAAGCCGGAGCATCTTTTGCAAATTTAAGAGTCAGTGACAGTGCCTATGATATTGTTTCACAGTTCAGCAGTATTCCAACAAGCTTTTTCGTAGATGGCGAAGGGCATCTTGTGGGAGATTATCTCGTTGGATCGGATATAAATGATACCAGGAAAGAACTTGGAAAATATGTTAAATACTGACTTTGGAAAATAAAAAAGGCTTGATTTATATAGGCGGATATGTTAAAGTTTTAATGTTATATTTATGTTCGGATGGAGGAAAATTAAGATGAGAATTGCAGTATCAATCGTGTTCATGCTCGTTTGTGTGGCACTTACAGCAATAGTTCTTATGCAGGAAGGAAAGTCTGCAGGTCTTGGAGCAATTCAGGGAGCTGCTGATTCATATTGGGGAAAGAACAAGGGTCGTTCCATGGAAGGTGCAATGATCAGAGCAACTAAGATTCTTGCTGTTCTTTTTATTGTTCTTTCAGTTTTACTTAATATGAGTATTTTCTAATTATCGCATTATAGAATAGCTGTTAAACGCCTCACTTGGATCAGTTCAAGTGGGGCGTTCAATGTTTAAATAGATTTTTTGATACGATAAATTCCCACACCTTTCAGCAGTTTATTAGATGTAGGAAATGGAGTTATTTAATGAAGAGAGAAGAAGCAGATAGAAGAAAAAAATTAATAAAGGAACTTATAGAGAGTGATATTTATGTTCCGATGAAGATTAAAGAGCTTTCTATGTTCATGCAGGTTCCGAAATCGGAGAAAAACATCTTAAGGGAACTTGTTTATGAGATGGCAGCAGAGGGAGAGATAGAGATCAGCAAGAGTGGAAAGATACTTCGCGCTGAGGGAGCACTCATCGGAACCTACGAGGCTCATAACGGAGGCTTTGGTTTCGTTATCATAGAAGGCAGAAAAGATGATTTTTATATCGCAGAGGAAGATTCCATGAATGCGATGGATGGTGATACCGTCGAAATCAGAAAGCTTGAAAAGACGCATCATCATAAGAGCCGCGAAGCTGAGATAGTTAAGATAATCAAACGTGCGCATGAAAGCATTGTAGGTACATTTACAATCAAACATAAGGATAAGGGATTTGGATTTGTAATACCTGATAATGAGCATTTTACAAGAGATGTTTTTGTTGCTGTTGAGCGTTCTAAAGGCGCAGAGAACGGTGATAAGGTAGTTGTGAAGTTTACAGGGTACGGAGATGAAAGACATAATCCGGAGGGAATAATCACTGAGATAATCGGTGCTTATGATGCTCCGGGAGTTGATATTGAGTCGATCGTCAGGGCTTATGATATAACGGAAAAATTTCCTGATAATGTCGAAAAACAGGCGGTTCGCGTGGCTAAACCTGTATCGGATGCAGACAGGGAAGGCAGGAGAGATCTTCGCGAACTTATGATGGTCACCATAGACGGAGAAGACGCCAGAGATTTAGATGATGCGGTCAGTCTCCAGATGGACGGAGAGAATTACGTCCTTGGTGTACATATCGCTGATGTTACAAATTATGTGCAGGAAAGCTCCGCTTTAGATAAAGAGGCAGTTAAAAGGGCGACAAGCGTATATCTTCCGGACAGAGTCATTCCGATGCTCCCTAAAGAGCTTTCCAATGGAATCTGTTCTTTGAATCAGAGAGAGGATCGTCTGGCTCTGAGCTGTATTATGACTATTAATAAAAAAGGAAAGATAGTTTCTTCAGATATATGCGAATCTGTAATAAATACTAACAGACGTATGTCCTATAATGAGGTACAGTCATTTTTTGATGATACTGCGTCAGATGAGCTCAAGGCTGAATGTGAGGATTTAATTCCAATGTTCATGCAGATGAGAGAGCTTTCTCATATTTTAAGAGAAAAAAGACGAAAAAGAGGCGGTATTGATTTCGATTTTGCTGAGTCAAAGGTTATTCTCGACGAAAATATGAAGGCAGTGGATATAATAGAGTGTAAGAGAACCGAAGCTGCCATGCTCATTGAGGATTTCATGCTGGCAGCCAATGAGACTGTGGCTGAAACCTGTTTTTACGAGGAACTGCCTTTTGTCTACAGAACGCATGAAACTCCGGATATGGAGAAAATTGAGTCACTCAGACGATTTGTTATAAATCTTGGATTTCATTTTAAGGCTTCAAGAGATGAAGTTCATCCGAAGGAAGTTCAGAAGCTCCTTAATGAAGTAAAGGATACCCCGGAGGAGGCATTGATATCGAGGCTGGCTCTTCGTTCTATGAAGCAGGCAAAATACACAACAGAACCGATAGGACATTTTGGTCTGGCTACGAATTATTACTGCCACTTTACTTCTCCTATCCGCCGATATCCCGACCTGCAGATACACAGGATAATTAAGGATCAGCTCAGGGGAAGGATGAGCGACAGGAAATATTCGCACTATGAGAAGATCCTGCCGGAGATCGCAAAACATTCGAGCGAGATGGAAAGACATGCGGATGAAGCCGAGAGGGAGAGCGTAAAGCTTAAAAAGGCTGAATTCATGCTCGATCACGTAGGAGAGGTCTTTGGTGGTGTTATCTCCGGGCTTACAAATTATGGAATATTTGTAGAGCTTGATAATACTGTTGAAGGAATGATAAGACTGCAGGATATCGAGGGTGATTATTATATTTATGATGAAAACAGCATGAGCGTCAATGCTACTCACAGCAAAAAGAGCTTTAAGCTGGGGCAGAGACTAAATGTTAAGGTCGTTTATGTTGATAAAGAACTTAAAGAAATAGATCTGCTTCTTGCAGAGGAAGAGGAAGAAAATGCCGAATAAGAAGGATGATGGAAGAAAGATAGTAGCCAATAATAAAAAGGCTTTCTACGATTATTTCATAGAGGACAAGCTCGAGGTTGGGATAGAGCTTGCCGGAACAGAGGTAAAGTCAATAAGAATGGGTAAGGTCAGCATCAAAGAGGCCTATGTTTCAGTTGTTAAGGGGGAACTTGTGATAGATGGAATGAATATCACACCTTACGAAAAAGGAAATATATTCAATAAAGATCCTCTTAGGACAAAACGTTTGCTTGCCCATAAAAACGAGATTTTAAAATTTGAACAGAAACTCAATGTTAAGGGATATACAATACTGCCTTTATCGGTTTATTTCAAAAATGGCCGGGTTAAGTTGGAGATCGGACTTGGTAAGGGTAAGAAAATCTATGATAAGAGAGAGTCGATCGCAAAGAAGGATGCTCAGCGTGAAGCAGAGAAGGACTTCAGAATTAAGATGAAAGTTTGAAATAAGAACTCTCAGTTTCAGAAAAATTAATCTGAAAGTTTTTAACCGAATGTGAAAGGGGAAAATTTTGGATAGTTTTAGAAAATACAGTAGAGTTCTTATTGCTACAGCAAGCCTGGCTTTATTGATCACAGGATGTAAAAAAGAACTTTTAGAAGAAAAAACTGCTGATACTGAAATTGCCAGCGAAACAGCTGATATTATTGAACTGCCTGTTACAGAAGACGAACCATCATCAGAAGCAGTGGATGAAGAAGGAACTGCAGAAGAGATTGAAACAGAGGCAGGCGAGACAGAAAGCTCAGAAACCGGGGAAGCTGAAACGGAAAGCTCAGAAACCGGGGAAGCTGAAACAGAAGGTTCGGAA
>JAIKZC010000265.1 GCA_024682575.1 Lachnospiraceae bacterium
AAATCCTCTGTCCAAGCTTGATGGAAAGAGAAGGCTGAACGATGCAAGAGAACGGCTTGTTGAGAGAATAAAAACAAGAAAGGGCGTAGATGTAACGGATACCTTTGCAGGAACCATTATAATGTCTGTTATAGAGATGGCGTTTCTTTTGTCCAAAAAGAATCCTCAACATTCAAGAGCTGAACGATATAAAGGCTACAGAAGTTTTACTGATGATATAAGGGTCAGGAAACTTATAAAAGGTTTTGAACCGGGAAATGGTTCCTTTGTTAAGCGTATGCCCTTTATTCTCTTGAAAAAGGGCTGCTTTGGAATGCTTTTTACCGCTGCGACCATGTTGCATATTATAGGTTATGAATTCAAAAGATAAGATAAATGGCTAAAATAGCTTGACGATATCAGCTATCAATGATATATTTATTAAGTAACTACGAAGTGGGCTCATACGAGTCCACTTTCTTTTCGTGTATAAACGGGTTACTTTTCACGGAGGAGAACATTGGATAATAACGCGGTAGCACAGAAATTTGCTGAAATTGTCAGACCGGTGACCGATGAATACGGTTTTAGTCTGATAGATACGGAATATGTTAATGAGAGTGGTAATTATTTCCTGAGAGCTTATATTGATAAGCCTGAGGGAATAACGATAGATGATTGTGTGCTTGTGAGCCGCAGGGTCAGCAAGCTCCTCGATCGTGAAGATTATATAAAAGAAGCCTATACGATGGAAATCTGCTCTAAAGGATTTATGGATGAGAGCGATGCGAAAGGAGAAACTTGAATATGGCTACGAGAAAAAAGTCAGGCAAGTCTGCAAAAGATGAGAGCCAGAAGAATGAACTGCTGGAGGCAATACTCCTTCTTGAAAAGGAAAAGTCAATAAGCAGGGACACTCTTTTTGATGCAATTGAAAATTCATTGCTTACTGCCTGCAAGAATAATTTCGGACGTGCCGATAATATTCACTGCGAGATAGACAGAGAGACTTGTGAATATTTTCTTTACGCGGAAAAGACTGTAGTCGAGAATGTTGAGGACGACCTCATGGAGGTGACTCTTGAGGAAGCCGCAAAATATGATCCGGCAGCTGATTATGGTTCAGTTGTAAAGGTCAGACTCGAAAGCAAAGAATTCGGACGTATCGCCACACAGAATGCCAAGAACGTTATATTGCAGAAAATCCGAGAGGAAGAAAAGAATGCAATATATAATGAGTTCGCAACAAAAGAGCATAATATCATTACCGGAACTGTACAGAGATTTGTTGGAAGAAATATAAGCATCAATCTTGGTACTGCAGATGCAATGCTAACTGAGAATGAACAGGTTAAGGGTGAGGAACTTAAGCCGAACGACAGAGTTAAGGTTTATGTTCTTGAAGTAAGAAATATGACAAGAGGACCTAAGATCCTTGTTAGCCGTACTCACCCGGAACTTGTACGCAGACTCTTTGAGAATGAGGTTACTGAGATATCTGACGGAACTGTTGAAATTAAGGAAATTTCACGTGAAGCAGGATCCAGAACAAAGATGGCAGTCTGGAGCAATAATTCTGATGTAGATGCTGTAGGTGCATGCGTTGGAATGAATGGTGCGAGAGTGAATGCCATTGTTGAAGAGCTTGGCGGTGAGAAGATCGATGTCATTGACTGGGATGAAAATCCGGCAATCTTCATCGAAAATGCACTTTCACCTGCAAAGGTTGTATCTGTTATCGTTGACGGCGATGAAAAGACTGCAAAGGTAGTTGTTCCTGATTACCAGCTTTCACTTGCGATTGGTAAAGAAGGACAGAATGCACGTCTTGCTGCACGTCTTACAGGATACAAGATTGATATTAAGTCAGAAACTCAGGCTAAGGATGCTCCGGGCTTCAGAATGGAAGATTATCTTGATGACGGAGACGAGGAAGAATTCTATGATGAGGATGAGTCTGCTGAGGATGAGGAATTTGATTACACATCAGAACCTGAATATTTAGCAGATGAAGAGCCTGAAATGGAGTCTGGCGAATCTTTTGAGGAAGCAGCTGAGAACAGTGAAGAATAATTCAAAAGTAACCGGTGGCAATAAAGCCGAAAAAGTAACTCGAAGGTGCATAGGATGCGGAAGCATAAAGCCTAAGAGTGAGCTCGTAAGAATTGTAAGGAATAAAGAAGGGGAAGTTTCTATAGACTTTACCTTGCGGGCAAACGGACGCGGAGCTTATATTTGCAGGAATAAGGATTGCCTGAAAAAAGCTATAGCGTCTAAGGCTTTGAACCGTTCATTTAAATGTGAAATAGATAGTGAACTAACAGATGGTCTTCTGAACCTGGATTTTTGACTTCGATGATCAGAGTGGTTGAAGTTTTATGGAACAGATGCCACAAAGATTTAATAGCAGAAGCAAAAAGGAGTTGATAATTCGGGTGCAGGATAAGGTTTTTTCTTTGTTAGGATTAGCCACGAGAGCCGGAAAGATCGTAAGCGGAGAATTTTCCGTTGAAAAGGCGGTTAAGGCAAAGACGGCAAAACTGGTAATGGTTTCTGTCGATGCCTCGGAAAATACGGCAAAGAAGTTTAGTGATAAATGTAAATTTTATAATATTCCGATACGTTTTTACGGAACCAAGGAAGCGCTTGGCGCGGCAATCGGCAAAGAGCTGAGATCAACTGCGGCAGTAATGGACGAGGGTTTTGCGAATACGATATTGAAGCGTCTGGAGGAGTGATTGAATGGCAAAAATGCAGATTATGAAAATAACGAAGGAACTGAAGGATAAGGGTGTCAACATTAGTAATAAGGATGTTGTTGAATTCCTGAAAGATAAGGGAGCAGATGTTGCCAATCACATGTCTTCTATCGATGATGAGTATATAAAGTTGGTACGTGACAAATTCAGCCCTGACGAGAAAAATCAGAATAACAGGACGGAGGACAAAAGTACGGAGCAGAACAATACAGCCAAGTCCGAGGCTACACGCGACAATGAGAAAAAAACGCAGAAACCTCAGAAAAATAAACATATAATATTTGCAACTACAAATTCTTCAAATGGCAAGAGTCGTTCGGGAAATCGTCAGATTGTACGTATCTCAAATGGACGTATTGAGGATGACAAGCCCAAGAAAAAGACATTCAAGCATGCAGAAAATACTGCAGAAACAGCTGCAGTTGTTAAAGAAGAGAAAGCTTCCAACGAGGAGCAGCAGCCTAAGAAAAACGTTATGGTCGAAGAGAAGAAAGTAGAAAAAGCCCAGGAAGTTAAAACTGAGGAAGTTAAAACAGCAGAAACAAAGGTTGAGAGCGTAAAAGCAGAGCCTGTAAAGGAAGATTCAGCTAAAAAGACTGAAGCAGCAGCTCCCGAGAAAAAGGAAGAGGGCAAGGCTCGTGTCATAGGTAATGTTTTTGCAAATATGGAGAAGCTTAAGAAGGAGCGTGCAGCCAGACAGCAGAGTAATGCTGCAGCAAATTCTAACGGCGGACAGAGAAATAATAACCGCGGAAATGACAGGAACAACGACAGAAACGATAGAAACAATAGAAATAATTCCGGAAATGGCGGTAATTTCAATGGCAGAAATCAGGGACAAAATAGAGGAGGCTTTAACCGTAATGAGGGGCGTAATCAGAACGGCTCTCGTCCTTACGGTAATTCTCGCGGTGGTTCAGGAGATATGCGAGGAAACCAGAGGCAGGGCAATCAGCAGCAGGGTCAGGCAAGCCGCGGCGGATTTGAAGCAGATGCTCCGACAAAGGAAATAGGAAGACGTAATGATTCTGACAGAAGAAGACAGAATGAAGCCAGACGTCGTAAGGAGCAGAATCTTGAAGCTGCTATGGAAGAAAAGCAGGTTAAGAAGTACAATCCTCATGGATTCCATAAGCCTGCTCCTGTTGAAAAGAAGCAGGAAGAGCAGATCAAGGTTATCACTATTCCTGACAGTCTCACGATCAGAGAACTTGCTGATAATATGAAGATGCAGCCTTCAGCCATCATTAAAAAACTTTTCCTTGAGGGTAAGGTTGTTACCCTTAATACAGAGGTTTCTTATGAAGAAGCTGAGGAAATAGCTCTTGGTTATGATATTCTCTGTGAACATGAGAAGAAAGTCGATGTCATTGCAGAACTTCTTCACGAGGATGAAGAGGAAGACAAGGACATGCAGAAGAGACCTCCTGTTGTCTGTGTAATGGGTCACGTTGATCATGGTAAGACATCACTTCTTGATAAGATCAGACAGTCACACGTTACAGAACGTGAGGCTGGTGGTATCACCCAGGCAATCGGTGCTTATGTTGTTAAGATCAATGATAAGAAGATAACTTTCCTTGATACACCAGGACACGAGGCATTCACAGCTATGCGTATGAGAGGTGCGACAGCAACAGATATCGCTATCCTTGTAGTTGCTGCAGATGATGGTGTTATGCCTCAGACAGTTGAAGCTATCAACCATGCAAAAGCTGCAGGCGTTGATATTATCATAGCTGTAAATAAGATGGATAAGCCTAATGCAAATATTGACCGTGTTAAGCAGGAACTTGCTGAATATGAGCTTATTCCTGAGGATTGGGGCGGATCAACAGTATTTGTTCCTGTATCAGCTAAAACCGGTGAGGGTATCGATCAGCTTCTTGAGATGTGTATCCTTTCTGCAGATATGCTTGAGCTTAAGGCTAATCCTAACAGACAGGCAAGAGGACTTGTTATCGAGGCAAGACTTGATAAGGGCAGAGGACCTGTTACAACAATTCTTGTACAGAAGGGAACACTTCATGTAGGAGACTTTGTAGCAGTTGGTCAGTGTCACGGAAGAGTTCGTGCGATGCTTGATGAGAACGGAAAACGTATCAAGGAGGCAGGACCTTCAACACCTGCTGAGATATTAGGTCTTGATGACGTTCCGGAAGCAGGAGAAATTTTTGTTTCACCTGAAACAGATAAAGAGGCAAAGACATTTGCTGATACATTCAAGGCTCAGCATAAGAAAGA
>JAIKZC010000366.1 GCA_024682575.1 Lachnospiraceae bacterium
GGAGCAACTTATATCAACGGTCTCTGGGAAGCGATCGAAAAAGCAGATAAAAGAAAATAAATATTTTGAATAAAATTTTTTAAGAAAGACAGGTATAAAAAGATGAGAGATTATGAAATTGATTTAAAAGGTAAGGTAGCAGTTGTTACAGGAGCAGGCGGAGTTCTCTGCAGCATGTTCGCAAAGACTCTTGCAGAGGCAGGTGCAAAGGTTGCGCTCCTTGATCTCAATGAGGAAATGGCATGCAAATTTGCAGATGAGATCAATGCTGCAGGCGGAACGGCAAAGGGATACAAGACTAACGTTCTTGACAAGGAGAGCCTTAACTCTGTTCACGAGCAGGTTCTTGCGGATTTAGGTTCCTGCGATATCCTTCTTAACGGAGCAGGCGGAAACAACAAGAGAGCAAATACCGATAAAGAGTATTTCTTTGCAGGGGATGAGCTCGACAAGGATACGGTAAGCTTTTTTGACCTTGACCAGAGCGGTGTTGAGTTCGTATTTAACTTAAATTTCATCGGAACCCTGCTTCCTACACAGGTTTTCGCAAGAGATATGATCGGCAAAAAGAACTGCTCTATCATAAATGTTTCTTCCATGAATGCATTCACACCTCTTACAAAGATCCCTGCTTATTCAGGTGCAAAGGCAGCGATCAGCAACTTCACACAGTGGCTCGCAGTGCATTTCTCAAAGGAGAGCATCAGAGTAAATGCCATTGCTCCCGGATTTTTCGTAACTGCTCAGAATAAGGATCTGCTTTTCAATGCAGACGGAACTCCTACGGCACGTACCGAAAAGATCCTTGCAGCTACTCCTATGGGACGTTTCGGCGAAGCAGAGGAACTCAACGGAACACTTCTCTATCTCTTGAATGAGAAGGCAGCAAGCTTTGTTACAGGTGTTGTTATCCCGATCGATGGCGGTTTCTCAGCATACAGCGGGGTATAACCTGAAGCATAAACCGGCGAACGGCGTAACAGGTATTACCTATACAAATTCCACAAAAGAATTAACTTTTCTAATAAAAAACTGTATTTATTGCCTGTACTTATTTTCGTACAATAGGGATGGAAAAGGTACTGAAATCTGAAGATTTCAGCTTATGGAGGTAATTGTATGAGAAAGAGATGGTACAGCAAATCTGTGTGCGCTGTTCTGACAGGGGCTATGGTGATCGGAAGCCTGCCGGCTTCATCACTTCCAGCTTATGCGAAAGAAAGCGCCGACACAAACACGACAGAGGGAAGCGAGACTACGGACAGCGAAAATTCACTGATCACGGAGATCGACTTCGATGGGGAGAAGATCACAGCTTCCAATGACGTGGAGGTCAAGGTAGAAGGAACGGAGAAATATAGCTCCGACACGAGAGGCGGAAGCGGAAATGCTTTTGATTTCAATGATTCAACCTATCTTGACGTGAGTTATGAAAATGGGGACAGTCTGCTGAGCGGACATGATGAGCTTACGATTTATTATGAAAGTAAGCCGGACAGCGGTAAAAGCGGAAACTGGTCGTTTTTCGCAGCAAATGATGATTCTGCACAGACTTATAATGGGGAGCAGTATATTGGTGCGCTTGACGGAACTAACGGTATCAGAGCAGAGCGTTATTTAAGCAAAGGAGAGCGTGCTGGGGCGGTGGACTGCAGCTTGTCGAATAGTGACTGGAAGGCAGTTGCACTGGTTTTTGATAAGGATTCATATTCTGTTTATGCAGATGGTGAGAAATTAAAGACCGTTGAGAACTCTATCGCTCTTACAGATATTTTGGAAGATAATTCTGTTCTTCAGATAGGCAAGGGAAACTGGGGAAGCGGAGAGTATTATGACGGACTTATCGACAATATCAAGATTTACGGAGAAGCTTTATCAGATGAGGAGATCGCGGAGCTTTCTTATATAGAGAAGGAGCCTGAGGTTGAAAAGACCGCAGCGGAGAAGCTTGCTGAGGATGTTGAAAATTTAAGCATTCAAGATGCAGATGATGTGAGGGGAAATGTATATCTGCCTCTTACAGGCGATAATGGTTCCGAGATAAGCTGGAAATCTTCCGACAGTTCGGTAGTTACAGATGAAGAGAAAGACGGCAAGGCAGCGGGAGTTGTTGATCGCGGCGATGAAGATAAAAAAGTTACAATGACAGCAAGTCTTTCACTTGATGGAGAGACTGCAGAAAAAGAAATTGAATTAACAGTAAAGGCAAAGGCAGACGTAGATAAAGATTACAGTGCCGGGTATCTCTGGGCATATTTCAGCGTCTATGAGGGTTACGAGAGGATGTTCTTAGGCTACAGTGAAGATGGCCTTAATTGGGAGAGCTTAAACAAGGATGAAGACGGAACGCCTCAGCCGATTCTTTCAAACGATGGAGAAGGTTCTGACCTCGGAGTAAGGGATCCTCATATAATCAGATCTCCCGAGGG
>JAIKZC010000320.1 GCA_024682575.1 Lachnospiraceae bacterium
AAATGTTCCTAAAGAGGATTGTGCGAGACGCCAGCACTTATGCCGCGTTTTTTGCGGCATTATGTACTGCTGCGTCGGAGCCCAAAGCGAGAGCGTTCCTCGTAGGAACTTTAAGGCGAACGGCGTAAGATGCGAAATCTAAAAACAAAAACCTATACTTTCTTGTTTAGGTTATAGCCTGTTGCGTTGTTCGGCGTATCTGTTTCCAAAAGATGGGCATGAAAAATGCCGGGGCCTAGTTTAGCGTTTTTTGAGGAACTAGGACCGCTGCGATTTTTCTCTTGCAGCGAGAGCGTCCCTTGTTGGAAATAAATAAACCGAACAACGCAACAGGAAAACCGATATATTCTTAAAAAATGTTTCACGTGAAACATTTTAAACTTAAACACCCCATGAATTTCACTATGAAATCCATGGGGTGTTTTTTATAGAGGTTCTTTTGAAGGAACTCCGCTTTTTCGAGGATATTTTTTAGGTGTTTTTGATATTTTTTTAATGAATACAAAGTCCCTCTCATCTCCTATTCCAGGAAGAGAAAACTTCTCAACTTTTTCAATTTTTGCACCTAAAATCTTAATAGCTTTTTCGGCATTCGTAATTTCCTCATTAACAATAGATGCTTTATAGGAAATAAATAAACCATCCTGTCTAAGGAAAGGAATTGTATATTCAGAAAGTGTTGAAAGATTGGCAACAGCTCTTGAACATACAAAATCAAATTTTTCGCGAAAATCTTCTTTGTGACCAAGCTCTTCTGCCCTGGCATGTAAAACTGAAATTTTATTAAGTCCTAATTTCTCGATTACTTCATTAATAAAATTCAATTTTTTATTAACAGAATCAACCAGGAGAAATTCTACATTTGGTAAGAAAATTTTTAATGGTATTCCTGGGAATCCTGCACCTGTACCGAGATCAAGAACTTTATTGTCATTTTCAAATTCAACAAATTGTAAAACAGATAGACTGTCTGCAAAATGTTTGATCATAACTTCATTGAAATCAGTAATTGCAGTTAAATTCATTACCTTATTCTTCTCAATGAGCATATCATAATATTTTAATAGCAACTCAATTTTTTTATCATCATATTCTATTTTTAACTCATCTAAAGCATCAGTTAAAATTTTACTGTTTTCCATATAAATCCTCATATTAAATATGCTTCGACTTTAAGTATATAAGAAGAACCTGAATATCTGCAGGTGAAACTCCCTGTATTCTTGCAGCCTGACCTACTGAAACAGGTTTAAAATCTGATAATTTCTGCTGAGCCTCAAGTCTTATACCTTTGATTGAATTATAATCTATATCAGAAGGAATTTTCTTTTCTTCAAGCTTTCTGAATTTCTCTACCTGTCGCTCTTCTCTCTCGATATAACCACGATACTTTATTTCAATATTGATCTGATCAATAATTTCCTGAGAGAGATCAGGTCTATCCTTATCCAACGGAGCAAGTTTTTCATAATTTAATTCAGGTCTTCTTATTAATTCTTCAAGACTGGCTCCTGTAGCTAATGGAGTAGAACCAACGGAAATAAGAAAATCCGAAAATACCTTTCCAGCCCCAACTTTTATATTTTTAAGTCTCTCTATCTCAGATTTGATAGTTTTTTCCTTATATTCCAGATATTCCATCTGCTCTTCTGAAATAAGACCGACTTCATATCCTTTTCTTCTAAGTCTAATATCCGCATTGTCCTGTCTTAAAAGTAGTCTATATTCAGCTCGACTCGTCATCATCCTATACGGCTCAAAACTATCTTTAGTAACAAGATCATCTATAAGAACTCCGATATATCCTTCAGATCTGTCGATTATCAAAGGATCTTTCTTTTTTATATACATTGCAGCATTTATACCAGCTACAAGTCCCTGTGCAGCTGCTTCTTCATAGCCTGAACTTCCATTGAACTGTCCACCTGAAAAAAGTCCGCTTATTTTCTTAAACTCCAGAGAAGGCTTAAGCTGTTTTGCTTTGATACAATCATATTCAATTGCATAAGCATTTCTTACTATATGAGCATGTTCAAGTCCTGGAACTGATCTGTACATCTGCATTTGAACATCTTCAGGTAAAGAACTGCTCATTCCATCAACATACCACTCATTAGTATGTAATCCTTCAGGTTCCAAAAAAACCTGATGTCTTTCTTTATCCGCGAATTTAACTACCTTATCTTCTATAGAAGGACAATATCTCGGACCTGTACCCTCTATAACTCCGGCATAGATCGGTGATCTGTCTAAATTTGACCTGATTATATTATGAGTATTTTCATTAGTATAGGTAAGATAACAATTTACCTGATCTTTTTGAACAGATTCCGGATCTGTAGAGAACGAAAATGGTACTACTCTCTCATCTCCTGATTGTGGTTCCATCTTTGAAAAATCAATAGTTCTTGCATCAATTCTTGCTGGCGTACCCGTTTTATATCTCTGAAGTTCTATTCCTGCTGCTTTTAAGGAATCAGAAAGATGTGTAGCACTTTGTAAACCATTCGGTCCGGTATAAGTAATAGCTTCACCACAAAGACATCTTGCCTTAAGATATACTCCTGTACAAAGAACGACGGCCTTTGTAAGATATTCGATACCGGTATTTATCTTTACACCTTTAACAAGATTATCTTCTATTATAATTTCATTAACTTCTGCCTGTTTAATGGTGATATTATCAGTATTTTCAAGGACTTCTCTCATAGTTCTTGAATAATCAGCCTTATCAGCCTGTGCTCTTAAAGAATGAACTGCAGGTCCCTTTGATGAATTAAGCATTTTAGACTGGATAAAGGTTTTATCAATATTCTTACCCATTTCTCCGCCCAAAGCATCAATTTCTCTAACAAGATGTCCCTTGGAACTACCACCGATATTTGGATTGCAAGGCATTAAAGCAATACTGTTAACACTAACAGTGAAAACTATAGTTTTTAATCCAAGTCTGGCAGATGCAAGTGCTGCCTCACAACCTGCATGTCCGGCACCAACAACTGCAACATCAAAATCTTCTATCGTCATAAATTACTTCCTTAATTTATAAATAACTTACTTACCCATACAAAAGTCACTAAAAATTCTGTCTGCCAGATCATCATCAGTATCCTCTCCTATTATCTCACCAAGGAAAGAATAAGCATCCATTAAATCAGAAGAATATAAATCTTCACTCATCGAATTTTTAATGCTCTGAATAACAAATCCCAAACTCTTTGAAGCCTTTTTTAATGCTTCAATTTGTCTCTCATTAGTTATGTAAACCTCATTTTTATCATCAAAAGAATCATTGAAGAACATATCTGTAATTGTTTTTTCAAGCTCATCTACACCATCTTCATTTAATGTAGAGACAGAAACTACGGGACATTCAAGCATTTCCGAAATATCTTCTTCTCTAACTTCAGCCTTTAGATCGGATTTATTCAATATAACAATTGTTTTTCTTCCATGTATCAACTCTATAATTGAATCATCATCATCATCCAAAGGAATTGAAGAATCAATTACATATAATATAAGGTCAGCATCATTTGCAATTTTTCTCGCCTTATCTACGCCAATACTTTCAACAATATCTGTTGTATCATGAATTCCAGCCGTATCAACAATATTTAAAATAATATTTCCAATTCTTAATGGTGCTTCAACAGTATCTCTAGTTGTTCCGGCAATTTCTGTAACAATAGCTCTCTCTTCCTGTAAAAGCATGTTCAAAAGTGAAGATTTTCCAACATTAGGTTTTCCAACTATAACAGTGCTTATTCCTTCACTCATTAATCTTCCGCTTCCGGATTTATATATAAGTCTGTCAATATCTTTTCTTAAATCTTCTGCTGTCGAGATAAGTTTATCTGAATAATCCTCCAAACTGTAATGTTCAGGATCATCTAATGCTGCTTCGATAAATGCAGCTTCATGTAAAATTTTATCTCTTATCTCCGATATTTTTCTATAAACACTTCCACGCAAAGTTTTTAATGAATTATTCCTTGAGAATTCATTTTTTGAAGAAATTAATTCCATGACAGATTCTGCCTCTGTCAGATCGATTCTTCCATTCATAAATGCTCTTCTTGTAAATTCACCTGGATCAGCCAGCCTCGCTCCATATTTAATAACAGTATCAAGAACTCTTTTTAAAATATATGGTCCACCATGGCAATTTATTTCTATGGTATCTTCTGCTGTATATGACCTCGGTGCTCTGAAAATTGTCAAAAGTACCTCATCGATCATATTATCTCCATCAAAAATAAAACCATAATGTACGGTATGACTTTCAAAATTTATCAAGTCAAAACCTTTACCATCTTTATTCTTAAAAATTCTATCTGCTATTTCAAAAGCCTCTTCTCCACTAATTCTTACGATACCAATTCCGGCTGGAGAAACTGCTGTTGCAATTGCTGTAATTGTATCCGATTCCATATTATCTCCTAATACCATAAACGGCAGCCAGGCGTCATAGCTCGCCCGGCTGCCGCCCGGAATAGTTCATAGATTTTGATGCAAAGCCTCAAAGTCATAATTTTTTTATTTTTTCAGACTTATAACTACTCTTCTGAATGGTTCTTCACCTTCTGAATGTGTAGTAACATATCTGTCATTCTGAAGTGCAGAATGAATTATTCTTCTCTCATACGGATTCATAGGTTCAAGAGAAACAGGTCTCTTGGTTCTCTTTACCTTAAATGAAAGATTTTTAGCAAGATTTTCAAGTGTCTTCTGTCTTCTTGCTCTATAGTTTTCGGTATCAACCTTAACTCTGATGTAATTTCCGTTGCCCTTATTAACAATCAGGCTTATAAGATACTGAAGTGAATCAAGTGTCTGTCCTCTTTTACCGATAAGGATACCCATATCAGATCCTTCAATATCAATGTTCAATGTTGACTCTTCAGCATCGAAGTCTATTTTTGTTTCAACAGACATTTTCATTGCATTGAAAACATCAATGAGAAATTTATCAACCTTTGACTTTATGCTGTCAATATCTCCAAAATCTACATTTGAAGCTTCCGGAACATTTTCAACAACCAAAGAAGAAGGATCTATATTATCAACTATATCATCTTTCTTCTCTTCCTTAGAAGGTTCAAAACCATCTTTAACTTTTGCCTTAATAATTGTAGGCTTACTGTTAAATCCGAGAAAACCGGATGTACCAAGATCTACAATCTCATATTCAAGATGTTCAGATGATACTGAAAGTTTATTACATGCCTCAGTGATAGCATCTTCAAGAGATTTACCCGAAACTTCAATAAAGTCCATCTTAAACGCACCCTCCTCTTCATATTACTAAACAGTCAATTTTTATTTTTTATTACGCTCATTAAACTGCTTTACCATATTTGCCTTTGCAGAAATACTACCGGGCTTTGAATGATTTTTATAATACTCTTCTGCTTTAGCCATAGCTGCATCTTTATCAGCTGCTGAAGAACTTCCGCTCTTATTTGAATCGAATGAAGTATTTGCAGAAATTTTTCCGCTGGATCCTTCTTTGCCCTTGATCTTTTCATTATACTTCTCGATATTTTTTTCAATAATTGAATCAATATCCATTTTATCAATTCTCTTATTGATAATGATCTGCTCGATACTTCTGATAACAGCACCGCTTATCCAGTAAATACCCATACCACAGGGAAGGCTTAAGCAGAAAAATGCTGACATAAGAGGCATCATTAAATTCATTGATTTCATCATGCTTGCAGTCTGATCTGTACTATTTGAATTAGATGGCTGCGGCATAAAGAAAATATTTATCCACTGTGTAAGTGCAGCAAGAACAGGTATAAGTACAGCACCGATCACAAGAAGGAAATTTCCGGATTCGAAAGAATCCTTGATGATATACATAGGTGTATTTGAGATATTTAATCCAAAAAATGTATTAAAGCTCTCAAATCCGTTTCTTGCATTATTAAATACATCAACATCAAGACCCTGGATCTGTCCGATAAGATCCCATTCTTTAGAAGTTGCTCTGTTTAAAATATCCATAACGGACTCTACAGCATGCTCTCCTGTAAAATTGTTATTGCTGACATATTTTGCAAAAACTTTCTGTGTTGTTTCAAGGTTCGAGATTACATTAATTCCGTCTTCTGTAGAAAGAATATTTTTTGAAAGTCCTTCAAGAACCTCATATATTTTTGTTACATAAGCGGGGATACTGTTGATAACCCTGTAAAGTGCAAATAAAATAGGCATCTGTATGAGAAGCTGCAGACAACTACCCGTAGGTGATACACCATACTTACGATAAATCGCCTGAACCTCTTCATTCTGACGCTGCATTGATGCCTGATCCTGTTTTCCCTTGTATTTAGCCTGAACCTTCTGGATTTCAGGGTTCATCTTTGCTGAAAGTTTTGAAAACTTCTGCTGCTTGTAAGTTAAAGGAAGCAGACAAAGATATATAATTACAGTGAAAAGGATAATGGCAATACCAACGTTAGGAACAACATTGAAAACAGCATTAAGTATAAGTCCAAGTACTTTAGCTATAGGTCCAAGAATTGCTCCGGAATATTGTGAAAGCAGTATTCCTTCTGACAATTTA
>JAIKZC010000340.1 GCA_024682575.1 Lachnospiraceae bacterium
AAAAGGAAAATTAATTTTATATGAGCAGGGAATATATTTTGTTCATTTTCGCCACTGAGTTCGTATAAAAAGATAATCAAAACTTAATTATTCACGTAAGGAGAAAAGAGATATGGGTAATGAGCTGGAAGAGGAGCTTAAAAATAAAAAGATTCCATTGTTTAGAACCGAAGAAAAGGAAAAAACAAAAAAAGATTCTTCAAATATTGGTTCAAAAGCTGATCAGATATATGGGCCGAGGAGTGCCGTTTCTTTTTCTGAGAATAAATCGCTGAATGAGTCCATTGGGACTACTATTATTCAATATGATAAGAAACTTAAGGAAGAACAGCAGGAATCAGGGCTTGAGGTTACTGTTGAAAAATATACAATGAAGCAGATCCTTGAGAGCATGATGAATGACTCTGAAAAGAAACATCGTGGTTACAAGGAAATGGAGGAAGCATTTTCCATCGTTGCCAATTACAGTGAATATCTTAGTGAGTGTAAAAAGCGTGGTCATGAGATAAGAAACTACAGAGATGCGATCAGAATGGCAGAGCTTACTGCCAAGAGATACCAGGTAGATCATAAGAGTTTGTTCTTCCTAACAGGATATGGAAAACAGCGCTATAAGTTAAGTTGCAGAATCGTTGATATTATGGGGGCGCTAAAGAGCGAAACCACTAAGGCCCATGAGGAGTATATCAAGAAAGTTGATAACAAGGTCGAGAACACCAGGGTCGAGGATATCATCAAAGAGAAAGATATCTCCGAAGAAGATAAAGGGAAACTGATAAAGAAGTGGTTTTCAGACGGAGATAAATATAAGGAACTTATAAAGAAAATCCTTGGAAATGAAGATATGCAGAACGTCGATAGGGAAACTCTTGAGAGAATACTTGTCGATAAAAACAGTATTCTGATCGCAAACAAGGTTACGATAAGCATGATCTGTGAAGAGAATCCGCATCTTACTTTAGGGCTGTCCAAAATGAAGGATAAGCTTATGAAGTATGTAAACAATAAGCTGGAAGCGGATGAAGAAAGTCAGAAATGTCTATTTTCAGATGTGGAAGAATTTAGAAATAATCTTAATCAGATACTTGATTTCTACTATTCTGAGAATGAGAAACTTCTTCAGGATATTAAAACAAAAAAAGCTAAAATGATCGAAGAACTTGATATCGATGCCTATGATGACAGATTCTGGGCAAGGGATGATATCAACGATCTTCTTATGAATACGGACAATGAGCAATTTTCAGAAAAGCTTGGTGTTATTAAGGGTCGTATGGATGACAACTTTGAGATAATTGATACGCTCGTGGATGATAAACAGTTTTCAAGTCTTTGCTCTGCAAGTATAAAGAAAAAAATCAAATCAAGATTAGGTGATCTTATGCTCTATGCCGGTGAGATGGATGTGGCAGACAAGGTGAGGGACAGTCTGTCATATCTGAATTTTGTTGCGCCACAAGAGTATGCTGCTGAGGAAAAGATATCTGATCTTATGAAGCTATTCCAGATTCCCAGTACGGAAAAAGACGTATTCGCGAAATATCTTTCAGGAAAATCAGGAATAATGGGAGTAACTGAGACCTCCTATGTGAAGCTTCAATACAGGGCATTGTCCTTTATGCAGAATCTCAGAGGCCTGGATAAGAAGAAAAAAATCTTTGGTATAAATAAATTAAGGTTAAACGTTGAAACATGGGAAAAGATTGATAAATTAAAATGCGGCATGGGAGAGTTCTCTGATAAAGAGTTTAAAGAGCGCATTGATAAGCTAATAGAAGATAATAAGAATAATACCGATCTTACTAAACCGAATGTCAGATACGCGGATTATTCGGCCAACAGGCAGGTGATTAAGAAAAACAGGAATATAGGATTTTCAAAGAGAATATTGGGGGAGCTTTTCCTTGAATCTGAGGAGATACAGGGAATCCTTGATGAAAAAGAAGTAGAATATTTCAGGAATAATCTCTTAAAAAAGATATGTCCCGATGAATCAGCTATTTCCGAGATGGAGTTTTTACCGACTTCAGATATAAAGAAAATTGCAAATCTTCTTAAGAACAATCTGGTTGATAACAAAGATCAGATAAAAGCTTTGCGTAAACAAAAAGGAGCTACTGCAGAGCACCTTCCGGAGATTCTCATGGAGATAGCTGTCCGTAAGAGTACTTCAAACGGGGATGAGATAAAGCGTATTGCGAAAAATGTAGTAGCAAGGCATATATATGATAAAAAACAGCAGACAGAGATGAGAAAGATGCTCGCTGCAACAAAGAGCGACTCTGAAAATGATGGAACCCTGGAAAAGGAAAGGCTTAACCATTTCAGAGAAATGTTGAATTTTGTCAAATCCTATAAAGCCGGGAGATATTCTCTTTTTGCGGAAAAACTATGTTCGAAAACAGATTTTTATGAAAAACTCATGGCGTCAGATAAGAAGGGAATATCAGATTATCTGGATGATACAGTTGAGAAAAAGATCGGTTCGGCCATAGAGGGTATAAATGCCGCCGATTCCGTACCTGCTATGAAGCAGCTGTATTTGGACAGAAGGTTCGATCTTATCTATGACGGTAAGATCAAAGGTGAGATCATCCTTTTTAAAAATGACCTAAAGAGAGAAGAAAGAAGATATTTCGAGGAAAGGGAAACGAGTGCAAAGAAGGTTGAGAAGAACATAATCACCGCAACAGATGCTGCGACTAAGGAATTTATTAAGCAGAATAAAAAGTTACGTAAGGATGTGAGCAAAAAAGCAGCAGCACATGCTGTACTTAGCTGTGCCCATGAATTGATCCTCGATATGCACCAAAACAAGGATCATTTCGAAACACTTCTGTCCGCAGATGCTCTTAAGAATAAAATATTAAAGGGTGTTGAAAATTATGAGAGTAATATGTTACAGGCAGAGTTATTTGTAAATAAGCTATCTGCCAATGAGGATAGTATATTCTTTGGCATTGGTGACAGGAACAACGAAAAATACGCAGAATCACAAAAAAATCATGCAAGGTTTTTAAGTAACATCAGGAAGGAGTTAATGCTTTTACCAAAAGATGAGCTCATGAAGAAACTTCCCGGACTCGTAGAAAACTTTGAAAAGTCCTACAGGAAGGATTTAGAATATACTTCCGTCCACAAAGTAAATGAGAAAGAGACGGAGGAAGCTAAAAAGCTGATTGAGAACATTGAAACAAAAGATAAGATCAGGGAAGCCAGGGATAAGCATCTTGG
>JAIKZC010000341.1 GCA_024682575.1 Lachnospiraceae bacterium
GAAGAGTACAGGGTAGATAGGATGGAGGTGGAAGTGCAGTGATGCATGGAGCTGACCATTACTAATAGGTCGAAAGCTTGTCCAAGAAAAAACGTCGTGAGGATGAAGCCTCGGAAGGTTCGATGTTCAGTTTTTGAAGTCCAATATTCCTCGATAGCTCAATGGTAGAGCACTCGGCTGTTAACCGAGGGGTTGTAGGTTCGAGCCCTACTCGGGGAGCTCATGCATGGCGATGTAGCCAAGCGGTAAGGCACGGGTCTGCAACACCCTGATCACCAGTTCGATTCTGGTCGTCGCCTCTTTTGGAATGCCTCAAAGTATTTGCGATGCTTTGAGGCTTTTTTTTATTCATTTTTAGGTTGAATAAAATAATATAAAAAAAATAACAACTGTTATTGATTGAATTGTATTTGAGTGTATAGCCAAAAGTGCATAAAATGAACAGCTTACAATGGACGATGTAAAATTTGAGGTCTATAATAAAGTTAACTGTTTAATTAATACCGAAAATAAGTAATCAACGAAACATAAATACAGATTCCTTTAATAAAGATAAGTCTGCGACAGATTTTTTCTGCTTGATCGGGGGGACTTTTGCAAAGGATAAGGATTTTGTTTAAGAGGGAGATGAAAGTCTATTTTCTGGATTACTTTTTTTAATAATAAGGCAAGGAGGCGCATAAATTGAGTATTGGTGAAAAACTTGTGGAAGAGCTTGGCGTAAATTCAGTTTTTACGATAGGCTCTTTTACAATATCAGAATCTATTGTTAATACATGGATTCTGCTCTTTATTATTTTTATTGCCTGCATTTCACTAACTCGTGGATTATCGGTTGATAACCCTGGCAAAAGGCAGGTGGCCGTTGAATCTTTTGTTACATGGATTCAAGGTCTGGTAAAAAACATGTTAGGAGAAAATGCTGCCATTTATACAGACTATATTTGTGCAGTATTGGTGTTTATAGGTATTTCAAATCTTTCAGCTATTTTTGAAACAAAATTGACTGAAAACTTTACATTTCTTAAACCTGCAACGAAGGATTTAAGCGTTACAGCAGCGCTGGCACTTATGACAATTCTTCTTGTGATTTTCACAGGTCTAAAGTTCAAGGGGATAGGTGGTTACGCTAAATCATTTACACAGCCGATGGCGATCGTAACACCGCTAAATATCATCGAGATTTTCACAAAGCCGCTTTCACTTTGCATGCGACTTTTTGGAAATATTTTCGGAGGCTTTGTAATCATGGAACTTATTAAGCTTAATGTTCCTGTTCTGCTTCCAATTCCGTTCAGTTGTTATTTTGATATATTCGACGGACTGATCCAGGCTTATGTATTTGTATTCCTGACTTGCATCTATTTGAGCGAGGCAGCAGAAGTAGATTAAAAAAAGAAAAGTTAAACGTTCAAAAAACCAAGATATTTAAGGAGGAAAAAATTTATGGTAGTAACAGCAATCGGTGCAGGTATCGCTGCAATTGGATGTCTCGGTGCAGGTATTGGTATAGGAATAGCAACAGGTAAGGCTGCTGATGCAGTTGCAAGACAGCCTGAGGCTGAAGGTAAGATTAGAAATATGCTGATCCTGGGTTCCGCTCTTGCTGAGGCAACAGCTATATATGCCCTTTTGGATGCAATCATGATCATTTTCGTACTTCAATAATATGAGGAGGGTGGAATATTGTCAGGCAATATAATAGGCATTGACCCTATCAGTATTGCTCTTACGGTTGTAAATGTTCTTGTACTCTTCCTGATTCTCAGATACTTTTTATTCAAGCCGGTAAACGAGGTTCTTGAAAAGAGAAGACAGAGTATCTTAGATGAGAAGAAGACTGCAGAAGAAGCCGTAAAGAATGCTGAGGATAAGGTTAAAAAATATGAATCCGATATGCAGGATATAGAGAAGATTAAGGCTGATGCTATTGCTGAGTCTAAGAAGAAGGCATCTGTTGAATATGACAGAATCGTTTCTGATGCTGAAAAGAGAGCATCTGAGATTATTTCTGATGCAGAGGAAAAGGCCGTAGCAGAGCAGAAGAAGAAAAGACTTGAGGTTGAGAAAGAAATGGCCGAGCTTATTACAAAGGCTACAGGCAAAATTTCTGCATCACAGTCAAGCGCAGATCTCGATAAGAATCTGTATGATGAATTTATAAGTAAGGCAGGTGAAGATATTGGCTAATACACCTGAAAGCTTAAATAAAAATTCTGAACGTGCCGAACTTATTTATGTTACAGCCCCCAGTGAGAAACAGCTCGCTGATATCAGAAATTTCTTAAGAAAGAAAACAGGGGTTTCAAATGTTGATCTTGTATTAACAGAAGATAAGTCGATCGGCGGCGGTTTCATTCTTAAATGCGGAAGCCGTGAATACGACTGGAGTACTGCAGGACGTATCAAGCAGTTCGAAGAGCAGATTAAGAAGGGTGTTCGCCAGGCACAGTTCAGCAGCAAAGATATCATTGAGATATTGAGAACTGAGGTTGAGGAATTCTCACTCAGAGCTGATAGCAGTGAAGTTGGACTTATTACTAAGGTTGGTGACGGTATTGCTACAATTACCGGACTTGATCACGCTGTTTACGGTGAGATCATAATCTTTGATAACGGCGTTAAGGGAATGGTAATGGA
>JAIKZC010000396.1 GCA_024682575.1 Lachnospiraceae bacterium
CTTAATGGTCTTGAGGGACTTGGAGCAGAGCTTCGTTCATGATAGAATAGAATTAAATTATTAAATTGAAAACTTTTTGCTGCAGTATTTTATATCTGCTGCGGCAAAAAGTTTTTCTGATGTTTTTAGGAATTTACGGAAAAAAGATATGAGTGAAGAATTATTAAAAAAAGATTATTATTACGATTTGCCGGAAGAGCTTATAGCTCAGGATCCACTGGAAAAAAGAGATAACTCGAGACTGATGGTCCTTGATAAGAATACCGGTGCATTTGAACATAAGGTGTTTCACGATATTATAGACTATCTCAACCCGGGCGACTGCCTTGTAATGAACAATACAAGAGTAATTCCAGCACGTCTTTTAGGTGTTAAGGAAGATACCGGGGCAGCGGTCGAGATACTGCTCTTAAAGCGCAAGTCTGATAATGTATGGGAGACCATAGTACGTCCCGGTAAAAAGCTTCGTCCCGGAGCAAGGGTTGTTTTTGGAGACGGTCTTTTGAAGGCTGAGATAATTGATATCGTAGATGAGGGTGACAGACTTGTAAAATTTGAATATGATGGTATATTTGAAGAAATACTTGATAAATTAGGAGAAATGCCTCTTCCGCCATATATTACACATAAGCTTCAGAACCGGGACCGCTATAATACAGTATATGCGAAATTTGACGGATCGGCAGCGGCACCGACAGCAGGATTGCATTTTACTCCGGAACTCTTAAAAAGAATAGAGGAAAAGGGCGTTAAGCTTGTTTACGTTACTCTTCATGTGGGACTTGGAACCTTCAGACCTGTAAAAGAAGAAAATCTCACAAATCACCATATGCATTCCGAATTTTATATGGTAACAAAAGAGGCTGCGGATACGATAAATGCAGTTAAGGCATCGGGCAGCGGAAGGGTTATCTGTGTAGGAACAACCAGCTGCAGGACAATAGAATCTGCTTCGGATGAAAACGGTATCGTTCATCCAACATCCGGTCAGGAGACAGATATATTTATCTATCCCGGCTACAAGTTCAAGGTTCTCGACTGCCTTATCACTAATTTCCATTTGCCCGAGTCTACGCTTATAATGCTTGTCTCGGCACTCGCAGGAAGAGAGCACGTGCTTAATGCATATGCCGAAGCAGTTAATGAAAAGTATAGATTTTTCAGCTTTGGGGATGCGATGTTTATAGAATCTCGTAAATAATTAGCTAAAACCGCTTAAAAACTATAGGTTTTTGTTTTTCGTACTTCGCCTGTTACGCCGTTCGCCTTAAATTTCCTACGAGGAACGCTCTCGCTTTGGGCTCCGACGCAGCGGCACATAATGCCGCAAAAAACGCGGCATAAATGCCGGCGTCTCGCACAATCCTCTTTAGGAACATTTGAGGTTCGCGGCTTAGGTTGACAAGAACAGTCGGAAGATTATTTTAGATTGATCTTCCGGCTGTTTTTTTATACTTATGAAATGTAAAATTTAATGTAAGCGTGAGTTGCGAGGGTTATCTGTTTCCAAAAGAGGGGTCATGAAAAACGCCGGTCCTTGTTCCGCGTTTTTTGCGGAACTAGTACCGCTGCGATTTTTCTTTTGCAGCGAGAGCGTCCCTCGTTGGAAACAGATAAGCCGAACAACGCAACAGGCGAAATCTAAAAAATCTATAGATTTGTGATGCATAGTTCTGATCTAATAAGCTTTAGAATTCTATAACGATGAAATCGTAAGAATTAAGGGATAATACACCAGCCTCATAGTTTATTTGAGGATTGTTTGATAGAAGCAGTTTCTTAAATTGAATATCAGTTTTTATTGAAAGAGCCTGATCCTGATAATTTGCAGCGACCAGGATGTTTTTATCTGATTTTAAGGTATATGCAAGGAAATTTCTGATGTTTTCATTCCAAGGCTCGAATTTACCGTAAACAAAAGTCTCACTGTATTCAGGATTTTTTCTGAGTTTTATGAGCTTCTTATAAAAACTGAAAACAGAGTCTGGATCTTTCTGTTGTTTTTCAAGATTGATCTTTGTGTAATTTGGATTAACCTTTAGCCATGGTGTGGAATTGCTGAAACCTGCATTATCGGCAGATGACCACTGGAAAGGTGTTCTGGCATTATCTCTTGAGCGCAGGGATAAGAGCTTTAATGCTTCTTTTGCTGAAAGACCGTCTTCGATGGCTCTCTTATATATGTCAGAATTAGCACAGTCATCAAGCTCATCAAGGCTCTTTACTTCGGCAAGATTTTCCATACCTATTTCCTGACCCTGATAAATAAATGGAATTCCCGGTCTCAAAAAATAAACTCCGGCAAGCATTTTTTTACTCTTATCAGATAAATCTTCTGAAGCTATATATCTTGAGACACCTCTTGGTTCATCGTGATTTTCTATAATGTTGGAGAGCAATCCAATATTCTCAACACGCTTTTGAGCATTAAAAAGAGCATGTTTATATTTTTCTGCAAGATCTTCTACGGGCTTGATCGTGGAAACCGGACTTTCATCAATGAAAGTTGT
>JAIKZC010000501.1 GCA_024682575.1 Lachnospiraceae bacterium
GCTGCTCCTGATTCCGGTCGCAATGGTCATAGGTTATTCGTTTTTTGACAATGTGATAGTGGAGAAAAATCCTACATTTGTTGGTATTGAAAATTATATAACGGTTCTTACAGATAAAAATTTCTGGGGTGCAGTCAGTCACACGATCTTCTTTGTATTAGTAAGTATAGCGGCACATATGATTCTGGGAATGGCATTTGCATTAGTACTGAATACCAGATATCTTGGCAATAGAACAAAAGCAGTATTCAGAGTGCTCTTTGCTCTTCCCTGGATGTTCACGGCATCTGTCATAGCAATTTTATGGAGAATGCTCCTTGATCCTAACGGGGTATTAAATTACTTCATAGAAGTACTTCATATTTCGGACAAAGAAGTTTTGTTTCTTGCATCAAGAAGCCTGGCGTTAAAATCGGTCACTTTAATCAATATCTGGTCAGGATATCCTTTTTATATGATAAGTATTCTTGCAGGATTACAGGGAATATCATCCGATTTATATGAAGCAGCCGCCATAGACGGAGCAAAATCGGTAAAGACATTTTTCTACATTATTATCCCAACCCTTAAACCTATATTGATAAGTCTGATAATGCTTGATTTCGTTTGGACTCTTCAGCAGTTTGCACTTATATGGATGACAACAGGCGGCGGACCGGTAAATGCTACTGAGACTATAAGTACTTATATTTATAAGTTTGCATTTACAAAGTATCAGTATTCACTTGCATCGACCGGAGCAGTAATACTTCTTATAGCTTGTACGATAATAGGTATTTTCTACGTAAGAAATCAGATTGCGGAGGACTAAACAATGGCAGGCAAAAAAACAAGATCAACAATGGCGCTGGTTATAATCGTGCTGATATTTGGAACTATATGGGCGGGATTTCCGATCTTCTGGATGTTGGATAATTCTTTTAAGCCAAATGCGGAGATTTTTTCCAATCCTCCGATATGGTTTTCAAAGAGTTTCAGCCTTGAAGCATATATGAAAATATTCACTAATCCGGAAGAAATCCGTTTCTTTATTAACTCCTATATCATAACCGGAAGTGTTGTAATTCTTACATTAATAATAGGGTTACTTGCAGCTTATTCATTTTCCAGATTCGATTTCCCGGGGAAGAAAATTATTAATACCCTTATCGTTTCTGTACAGGCTGTACCACCGATCACATTGTTGATACCGTACCTGAGCCTCATTGTTGCTCTGAAGTTGTACAACACACCGTTTGCCCTGATACTAACGTATCTTGTTACAACACTTCCCTACTGCATTCTTATGATGACCGGTTATTTTAATACGATACCGAAAGCATTGGATGAAGCGGTCATGATCGATGGAGGAAGCAGCTGGGCAACGTTATGGAAGATCCTGGTTCCGGTTGCAGTTCCTGGAATGGTTTCCGTAGGAATGTACACGTTTATGAATGCGTGGAATGAATACTTATTTGCATTGGCTTTGACAAAGACAAATGAAATGAGAACTGTACCTGTTGGAATAAACCTTCTCATGGGGCAGCATGCTTATGAATGGAATCAGATGATGGCCATGAGTGTATTGGGTTCACTTCCGGTACTGTTACTTTTCTTATTCTTCCAGAAGTATTTTATCGCAGGAATGACAGCAGGCTCTGTTAAAAATTAAGGCAGTATGGAGGCAGGAAAAATTTCATGAATGATGATTTTTCGATTAAATATTCTCAGGCATTTGAGAATCTTGAAAATGATATCAAATGCCGTAAAGAGAATGGTAAGATCACAGCAATGGGTTATACGAGCAACCTTGATCTGATATGTGATTTTGATGTCGAGAGGCTGAATGAGCTTCTTAAGCTGCATTGGAAATATGATCCCGATAGGGAATTAAAGCCTGCTAAGCTTATAAAAACCACAGAGGAGCTTTTAGAGACAATTGTTTATTTCTGTATTAACGGTATTGGCGGAGAAGTCGATATAGAAAATACAGATGAATTGCTGGGATTATTTGAATTCAAAAAAGGAATGGGAGGCACATGTGTACAGGCGGCGCTTGCATTAGCCGAGATAGGTGCAGAATCACTTGTTCATTTGACTGATGATTCAAAAGAAGTATGTGAACTGCTGGATTCGCCGTATGTATATGTTGCCGGAGATAACGGAAAACTGGTTCATAGTTTAGAACTCAGGCAGCACAATGATCAGGAACTTCATTGTATTATTCAGTTTCAAAAAGGAGGGATCGTAAGGATCGCTGATAAAGAATGGGAAATCCCTACATCAAATCGTCTGATCCTGACTAAGATAACTGTAAATGAAACAGTTCCTTTCGATGAAAGGTATTTTAACTGGATAGAGAAAAATGCAGATCGGGTATCGAGTAACTTGCTTTCGAGTTTTAACTGCATAGCAGATAAAAATGTTGTGAAGGAAAGACTTGACTATCTGGCAGGACATGTAAAACGATATCATGAAAGAAATCCGGATGGAATTGTCTTTTATGAGGATGCCCACTATCACAGCAAAGAGATCAGGGAGATGGTGCTTAAAGAAGTTTATCCGATGTCTGATATAGTCAGCATGAATGAAGAGGAACTGGCATATACAGTGAAAGAGCTTTATGAAGAGAAGCTTGATAAGGAGGATATTTCATCATGTATAGATGCTGTGAGACGATTGATAAATGACTTGCATGTAAAGAAGGGAATCGTAGTTCATACCAAGGATTATGGTGTATATATAGGCAAAACCTTGCCGATAGACATTGAGAGCGGCATCATGTATGGAAATATAATTGCGACAGCTAAAGCCATTAATGGATGGTATGGCACTAAGGAGCAGATAAAAGAAGTAATAAAACTGGAAATGAGTCCTAAGGGTCTCAAATATAAAAAGGAAATAGAAGAAAAAGAGTATGCTGAAGAGATAATAATGGTACCTTCACGATATGTAGACAGGCCTAAATATACAATAGGTCTTGGAGATTCTTTCGTGGGCGGACTTCAGATGTGCTTTTAGGGTGGATGAATGAGTGAGAATATTTCGGAAAAAGAGGTCATGGAAGTAATAAGAGCAAACTATGCGGGAGTATTTCCTGCATCGCAGAAAATAATGGATTACATTATGCGGCACCCGCAGGATGTAGTTAATTTCAATGTTTCCGACCTGGCCAAGGCGAGTGGTACAAGTGATGCATCGGTAGTAAGAGCATGCCGGAGTCTGGGATATGATGGCTATAGTCAGTTCAGGCTGGCACTGGCCCGTGACCTGGGAAAGAAGCAGCAGGTGCCTAAGGATCCGGAGGAGAAAGATAATTTTATAAAAAATATGTTTTCGGAATTCTGCGGATCATTGATGGCATTGGCAGACAACCTTGACAGAGAAACAGTGAAAAAATGTGTATCTATCATTAAAGAAGCATCCTGCGTACATGTGATCGCAGAGGGAAATACTTCAAATATTTCCCAGTACCTTGGATTTCGACTTGAAAGACTTGGTATAAAAAGTACTCATTATCCGGATAAGGTTTATTTCCTGAATCAGCTGAATTTTGCAGATGACAAGGATATAGTTATTGCGATATCAAAGTCGGGAGAATCCGCCAGTGTTAAAGAAGGGGTGGTAATAGCCAGAGAAAAAAGGTTAAAGATAATAGCAATAACATCCGTCACAAAATCCACCATTGCCAAGGCTGCAGATTATGTATTATCCAGCAACAGCATAATGGATAAGAATAATTTTTATAAAACATATTCGTATCTTAACGAGTTGGCAATTGCCGATGCATTGCTGAATTTTATAGTAAATGAGGATTTATTTAACTGAAGGTATTTATCACAGGAATCTTGATCATTCTGATCGGAAAAGGGTTTTGTAAGTTTAATATTCGTGCTATATAAGGAGGGTAATTATGTTACTTAATATGAAGGAACTTTTAGAGGTAGCTGATAAGAATGCTTTTGCCGTACCGGCTTTTAATATTGCTGATTTTGCAATGTTTAATGGAATAATGGATATTTCGGAGAGACTGAATGCGCCGACCATTATAGAGATTCATCCCACAGAGCACAAACACATTGGCTCAGATGCAATAGAAGGAATGATCAAGCGTGCATCGCTTTCCCCGATACCGGTTGTAATCCATCTTGATCATGGCGATTCCTTTGAGAGTGTTATGGCTGCAATAAGAGCAGGATTTTCCTCGGTTATGATCGATAAATCCGCCCTTCCTTTTGAAGAGAATGTAGCAATTACAAAGAAGGTTGTTGAGGCTGCACATGCGGCTATCTCATATACTACTGTTGAAGATGAAAAAGACAGCAGGAAAAAAGATGATATGAACGAATGGCATTATGCGCCATCATATCATTTTGCAGATGTATCAGTAGAGGCTGAACTTGGAACGATCGGTGTTATTGATGAGAAGGCAAAGATCGTAGATAATTCTGTAATTAAATATACAGAGCCGGAGGATGCAGTAAGATTTGTAAAGGAAACAGGATGTGATACTCTTGCCATTGCCATTGGAACAAGTCATGGTGATTATCCGAAAGATCAGGTTCCGGAGCTGAAATTAGACAGACTTAAAGCTATTAAGAAGGCACTTCTTGATGCAGGCCTTGATACAAAGCTGGTGCTTCATGGCGGATCAGGAAATAAGCCGGAAGAGCTTATGGAAGCTGCCAAGCTTGGAATAAATAAGATCAATATTTCAACCGATATCAAAAAACCTTATTATAATAAGATGCGTGAAGTACTTAAGGATGCCGGACTCAGAGAACCCAATGCTATTCAGCCGCCATGTGTTCAGGCAATGCAGGAGGTTGCAGAGGAAAGGATAAAGTGGTTTGGAGCTGATGGAAAGGCAGCACTTTATTAAATATGAAACGATCAGAAATAAACAAGATAATTAAAGATATGGAAGAGCTTTGCAAAAGCTGCAATTTTAATTTACCTTTCTTTTCAAAGTGGACAGCCGATGATATAAAAAAAGCCAATGAAGAATATGATGAGATTTTCGATAATTTCCTGGGCTGGGATATCACTGATTTTGGACTTGGTGATTATTATAAATACGGTATGGGGTTATTTACTATCAGGAACGGAAATATCTTTAAGAAAGATAAATATCCCAAGACTTATGCGGAAAAGATCATTGCAATGTATCCCGGACAACGGGCGCAGATCCATTATCATATTGCAAAAATGGAAGATATTATAAACCGCGGCGGAAATGATATAAGCATAAAGGTTTGGAACGGCAGCAAGGATTTTAAGCTTCTTGATACGGATGTAACAATTCATACTGACGGCAGGAAATATATCGTTCCTGCAGGTTCGGAAATCGTACTGCATCCCGGAGACAGCATAACGATCACACCATTTTTATTTCATGATTTTATTATGCCGGAAACTGGCGGGATGACGCTTATCGGTGAAGTCTCGATGTGCAATGATGACAACAATGATAACTACTGGTTTAACAGATCAGTCGGCAGATTTTCTGATGTTGAAGAAGATGAAGCGATATACCGCGTATTGTGCAACGAATATGATAATATAAGAAAATAAAATTGATGGGGCTCCCGCCTTGCGTACTGCAGGGTGGGAGCTTTCGCGTGAATGGCACTCTGCGCATACAAACCCGTGGCATCAGGGATTTAAGAGTTGTTTTAGCAGTTGTTCCTTATGTTCAATAAACATTTTTGTTATCTGATAGCTGTCTGTATCCTCATAATCAATCGGATGGATCTGACCATCATCGAAAGTTAAAATCTCAGCGCCGGGTATGCCCAAAAGTATTGGTGAATGAGTAACCATAATAAACTGTGAATCTTCTTTTGCGCAGTTTACAATTTCCAGCAAAAGAGTAAGCTGCCTCTGTGGAGACAATGCTGCCTCCGGCTCATCCAAAAGATATATACCATTTCCTCGGAAATTGGATTGCACCAGCTGCAGAAAACTCTCACCATGTGACCGTTCGTGAAAATGTTCTCTGTGACCATGTGGGTCTTCTCGGCTGTAAATTTCCTCTGCTGTTGCGACATTATAAAAACTTTCAGCCCTCAGGAAATATCCCCACCCCGGCTTATTAAATCCTCTTGAAAGCCTGATGGCATCACATAGTTCTGAATGAGAGTCATAGGTTGAAAAACTATAATTCTTTGTTCCGCCTTCCGGATTGAAACCATAGCTCACAGCAATAGCCTCAAGCATTGTTGATTTTCCGCTTCCGTTTTCTCCGACAAATATTGTTATATTCTTGTGTAATTTCAGATGATCCAGATCCTTTATAGCTTCTATCCGTCTAAGATAACTGTTCTCATCTATTTTATCCCAGTTAATACTTACGCCCTGAATAGGTAAGCTGATTCCATTATCTAACACTTCTTAAAACCTCGTTCCGCACTTGGGGCAAAAATCAAAGTCCTCGTTAGTTTCATATCCGCATTGTCTGCATTTTTTATAACTGCCGGTAAAGCCGCTTCCGCCGGTTACCTGTGTCAGGTGACTTTGAAGAATCTCTACCTCTTCGCCCCTGGCTATCAACCTTCCAATCTCGGGATCAAGTTCATATATAGTTCCGCAGCAGCTTGTCTGTACATAATAATGCTTATTCCACTTTATGGTCGGGATAAAGAAAAGAGACAATACTGTATAAGTCATGAATACATTGAATCGTCCATATTTTCCGCAGATGGTACATGTGATCATCTGATTAAAAGCAAAATTTTTCCTGCCGTCTGTAATTCCAATTATAAAAAACATCTGTATCCATCTCCTCAGTTATTCATATATCTTTTGGTTACTTCATTGCAGGAATCCGCATTAAATGCTGTTTTCGTCTGTTAATCTGCAACATGTCTCAAACTGATGTTATCATAAAAAAATAGGCTGTTCAATTCATGATCTATTATTGATAGGCATAAAAATTAACAATGATTACTGCTTGCCTGGATTGTATTTTTTTACCGGAATCAGCTATTTAGTTTGTATGCCTGAATGACTGATGATAGAATTAATGCAAAGGGAATTGCAATTATCATTGACTATGTGGGAGGTGGAATATGGCAGAAAAATTTTATACCTTAAACGATGGGTTCAAATTACCTAAAATCGGCTTCGGAACTTATAAGGTAAATTCCGGAGATGGCAAAAATGCAATACATCAGGCGATAGAATGCGGTTACAGATTTTTTGATACAGCATCACTCTACGAAACAGAACGAATGCTTGGCAGCGCGATAAAAGAAAGTGCTCTGTCGAGGGAAGATGTCATCATCGAGACAAAACTCTGGATTGATGAGATGGGTGCTGAAAATGCAAAGAAAGCCTTAGAAAAATCACTTACCAGACTGCAGACAGATTATATTGATATCTACATGATACACTGGCCGAGACAGACAGGTACAGACAATGAGAACTGGAAAGAACTTGATCTCGAAACCTGGGGAGCAATGGAGAAAATGGTAAAAGAAGGAAAAGTAAGGCACCTTGGTGTAAGCAATTTTCTCCCGCACCATTTGAAAAATATTTTAGAAAACTGCAGTATTCGGCCTGTAGTCGATCAGCTGGAGCTTCACCCCGGATATTCGCAGGAAGCTGCGGTGGCTTACTGCAAGGAAAACAATATAGTTCCGATAGCATGGAGCCCGCTTGGAAAGGGCAGAGATAATTCGCTGATCGGGAATTCTATTCTTTCCCGTTTATCTGAAAAATATGGAAAGAGTATTCAGCAGATATGTTTAAGGTTCCATTTACAAAAGGGAATATTGCCGATTCCAAAAGCTTCTTCAAAAGAGCATATGCTGTCAAATATGGATGTCTTTGATTTCGAAATCTCAGAAGACGATATAATGATGCTTTCATGCATGCCGCAGACAGCCTGGCTTGGAGAGCACCCCGACTTTGCGATACCTACAGTTAAGAGCAATCCGAATAATTTGTAAAAGATAAATATCCCAAGACTTATGCAGAAAAGATCATTGCAATGTATCCCGGACAACGGGCGCAGATCCATTATCATATTGCGAAAATGGAGGATATTATAAATCGCGGCGGAAACGATGTCAGCATAAAGGTCTGGAATGGCAGCAAGGATTGTAAGCTTCTTGATACGGATGTAACAGTTCATACTGATGGCAGGAAATATACCGTACCTGCAGGTTCGGAAATTGTCCTGCATTCCGGAGACAGCATAACGATCACACCATTTTTATTTCATGATTTTATTGTACCGGAGACGGGTGGAATGACTCTGATAGGTGAAGTCTCGATGTGCAACGACGACAACAATGATAACTACTGGTTTAACAGATCAGTCGGAAGATTTTCCGATGTTGAAGAAGAAGAGATATATCGCGTATTGTGCAATGAATATGGAAAATTTAGAAACTAACAGATAAGTTGTAAGCTCCCGGTCTGCATTTATGGCAGACCGGGAGCGTTTCTTTACAATTTCAAGGCTTTAATTTATAATGTGAAATGCATATCATCATATTCAGATCCACAAATCGGTGATAAATCCCTAATAGATTTATTTATTTTGACTAAAATTGAGAAATGAGCCGTTTTAGGCAAAAAAAGTGAAAGAAAATGCTGCAGACGTATAAAGGAAAAGAAGAAAGTTTGCCTAAAACAGAGAAATGATCCGTTTTAGGCAAAAAAAGAGAAAGAAATGCAGCAGACGTATAAAGGAGAAAAGAAGAAAGTTTGCCTAAAACAAAGGGAATGGGCGATTTTAGGCAAAAAGAGAAAACGATTAAAATTTAAGAAAAATATTTATTGAGAGAAAGGATAATAGTGAATAAAATAATACAGTATATAAATAAACGTGAAGAATTATTGATAAAAGCAATAAGAAAAGCAAAACAGGATAAAGATAAATTTCCGGAAGGGAGATTGAGAACTTCTCCACTTGGTAGTTATACGAGATTTTATATTGTTACGGAGAATAGTGATACAACTGGAAAGTATATAACAAAAGAGAATAAACAAATCATAATAGCATTAGCGCAAAAGGATTATAACAAACGTTTTCTGAAAAAAGCGGAAAAAGAGCTTAAAATCCTGAAACAGATCATATCAAAACTATCAAAAGACAACGCTGACTTGGCATATCTAAACCTATCACCGGAACGAAAAAACCTTATTACTCCTTATATTCAAACTGATGAAATGTACGCTGAAGAATGGCAGAAAAAGAATTATAAATCTAATCCGTTTATGACGGAAGAGAAAAAATATGAAACGAAAAAAGGAGACAAAGTCAGATCCAAATCTGAGGCTATTTTGGCGGATATCTTTTATGAACTGGGAATACCCTACCGCTATGAAGAGCAGATCAGATTAAAAGAT